>NZ_MUFF01000022.1:0-60743 GCF_001996105.1 Salinivibrio sp. IB643 | reverse complement strand
ATTATATGGAACGTAATAGAATATAATTCTGTTAAAGTTTTTTATGCGAGTGCTATCATGTAATTATGCTTTATTTTGGCAAAAGTGACTTATATTTAGCAATTTAACGACTTATTATGCTGATTTTTATCCCGTTGGCGTTTAAGTTGGTGCCGCGATAGGAGGTTAATCGTACGCAATGTCCTTACGTTATGGTCGTGGGAGCGATTAGCACAATGGCATTTGCGATCTTAGGGAGTATTTAAAGAGAGACTGCCCAAGCGATGGCGCGGGCGGTTGAATAACCTCAATGCAAGCGTTGTTATTGCATTGAGGCGTAAAGGCAAGCAGGGGCGTTGTCACCAAAAAAGCCCCCTCTAAACGATTGGCTAAATCTTGTTGATGATGGGGGCTGTTTGCTGATTTAAATACGCGATAATGTCATCCGATTCGTACATCCAACGCGTGTCTCCAGCATCATCTTCGATACGCAAACAGGGCACTTTAATACGGCCACCACCTTGCTCAAGCGCTTGCCGTGCGGCCATATCACGTTTGGCATCTTTGACCGCCAAAGGTAGCCCTAGTTTGCGACTCGCTTGACGAACTTTGACACAAAACGGGCATGCAGCAAATTGATAGAGCGTGAATTGTTCTGACAACCGCTCAAGTGCTTGTGTTTGTTCGGCACTTAACTTGGGAGACTTAGGTTTGGTTAAGGCCTCGACAACGAGAATAATTTTTCCAAGGATCCAACGAATAACGCCCATATAACCTCCATGCGTTCAATAAAGCCAGAGTGTAACACGCCAAACACGTTTGCTCATCGTTAACATATTGTTCCTGTATGGAAATAAAGTGTTTCCACCTGAGTACAGAATCGCGTTGTGCCTCTCGATCGCGCTGTTAGACTATGCATGCGACAACCTCACGATAAAAAGCAAACGATTACGAGTACCCTATGATACTGCAAGCTATTGACTTCCAAGCACCGAATGCGGAGCAAGCATTTGTTGAATCTTTACGTGAAACAGGCTTTGGCGTTCTTAAAAACCACCCGCTACAACAGCAGCGAGTCGCTG
The DNA here is from genome assembly GCF_001996105.1 of Salinivibrio sp. IB643. NCBI lineage: Bacteria > Pseudomonadati > Pseudomonadota > Gammaproteobacteria > Vibrionales > Vibrionaceae > Salinivibrio > Salinivibrio sp. IB643. Next base: position 59,682 of record NZ_MUFF01000022.1, on the reverse strand, counting down.
ATATTTACCAAGAGTGGGAAGGCTTTTTTAACACCGAGGAAAAGCACGATTTCACCTTTAAGTCAGACACGCAAGATGGCTTTTTCCCCGCTAAAATTGCGGAAACGGCAAAAGGCCATACCAAGCGTGATCTAAAGGAGTTCTTTCATTATTACCCTTGGGGGCAGTGTCCTGAAGCGCGACGTGATAACCTGCAATCTTATTATCAACAAGCGACCAGTTTAGCTGAAACCTTGTTGTCTTGGGTTGAGCGTCAATCGCCTGTCAGCGTCAGTGAGCACTACTCACAACCACTGTCGAGTATGATTGCGGGGAGCGAACAGACGTTACTGCGCGTATTACATTATCCGCCGTTAAACGGTGATGAAGAGCTAGGTGCAATCCGGGCCGCCGCGCACGAGGATATTAACTTGCTCACTATCCTTCCGGCGGCGAATGAGCCGGGCCTGCAGGTGAAAGCCAAAGATGGTAGTTGGTTGGATGTACCGTGTGATTTTGGCAATTTGATTGTCAATATTGGTGATATGCTGCAAGAGGCATCGGGCGGCTATTTTCCATCAACCACCCATCGCGTGATAAACCCTGAGGGGGCGGATAAAACTAAGGCACGTATTTCCTTACCACTGTTTTTGCATCCCAAACCAGAAGTAGTGTTGTCTTCTCGCCACACTGCGAAAAGCTACTTAATGGAACGTCTACGTGAGCTGGGCGTGATTTAACCTTAGGCCTCCAATAGCTGCCGAGATAAGATATTGCCTCGGCAGCGTTAAAACCCTATCGTATCGTCCTGATACGGCCACCTAAAACAAGTACGAGCATAGTTTTAAGGGGAAGGCGTCAGTTTCAATAAACTCCCGTTACTTCTGTCTGTCAGTAACAATATACTGCCATCGTTTGCTTGGATAACATCACGAATACGACCAAACTCGCCATCAAGCATCCGCTCCTCATGAATCACTTTGCCATCTTCCAATACTAACCTGACCAGTAACCCAAATTTTAAAGAGCCAAGCAGCAGGTTGCCTTGCCACATTGGGAAGCGATCACTGTCAACCATGATCATGCCTGACGGTGCAATTGACGGATCCCAATAATAAACCGGTTGGCGCATCCCTGGTTTTGATGTCCCCTCTCCGATTTGTGTGCCCAGTCCATAGTTAACGCCATATGTTATAGTCGGCCAGCCATAGTTTTCACCGGCGAGAATAACGTTGAGTTCGTCACCACCTTGGGGACCGTGCTCATGTGCCCAAATACGTGTGCCTTTATTATCGAGGGCGATGCCTTGGATATTTCGGTGCCCGAAGCTAAACACCTCCGCACGTTTGTCACCCGCCTGTAGGAAGGGATTACTCTTCGGCACTGTACCATCAAGATTAAGACGCACGAGTGTGCCCAGATGATCGTCGGCAAATTGCGCGCGATCGCGATGGCCACGATCGCCGAGCGTGATATATAGGTGCTCAGAAGTGACCAATAAACGACTGCCAAAATGGCGCCCGCCACTGCGTTTGGGAGAGGCTTTAAAAATAACACGACTGTCAATGAGTACATCTTTAGACAGTGTGGCCATTATAACCTCAGTACCGGCTTGTCCTCGCTCGTCGATGGCGGCATAGGAAAGATATAAACGCTGGTTGGTCGCAAAATCAGGTGCCAAGGCGATATCTAATAGGCCCCCTTGCCCCTCTTGAAACACGTTTTTTGGGGTGCCTAAAATGGAGACGACCAGCCCATTGGGTGTCAGCCGTTTAAGCTTGCCGTCACGCTCGGTAATCAGTAGAACGCCATCCGGAAGCTCAGTAATCCCCCATGGATGAGAAAAGCCGGATTTCAGTGTTTCGACACGAAGGCTCACCGCCTCCGTGTTGATGGTTTTTGCCTCTGCAGCCCCTATTGTCCCAAGAAACAGAACGACCAAGCACAGTGAATGCGACAAACGCATTGCTCACCTCCCATTAATGTGTGCGTAGTTTTTCGTACAAGCGGTCTTTGAGGTGCGCGCGCTGTCGTTTCATGGCAGTAAAGATGTCGTCGCTGGTGGGGATTTGGTTCATCTCTAAACCACGAATATGGTGATCGAGTTGATGATAGCGTTGCGCATCGAGCTGAAACGCGGGGTCATATTGCTTAAGGTGGTGGATACGATCGCGATGCTCCGGGAAATCAAAAACGAGTGCGTGGTTTTCTCCTTGCATGCTGCCCCCTAATTATTGATCCATTTACTAATAAGGTTAGGCAGATTGGTGCTATCTATCCACGTTTGACTGACAAATGCTCTCTTTTTAGCCGATCAGCTTCGCATTGACGGGATTTTCCGAAAAAAGGGTTGCACCGAGATAATGGATTGCCTATCATCTCGCTCGTTGTCGCAAAAGACAATTCCCCCATAGTTCAGTTGGTAGAACGGCGGACTGTTAATCCGTATGTCACTGGTTCGAGTCCAGTTGGGGGAGCCAAATTTAGAGAAAGCGCTAGTCGAAAGACTGGCGTTTTTTTTTGGATTTTGTCACGTATTGTCAAACGCCACGCTAGGTAGCGTGGCGTTTGCACTTTTTGTCATTAGTTTTGCGTTATGTATAGATTACGTGTGTACCGCAATTCATTCGGGTTCTCAACGTTATAACCGCCTACTTTAGGGCTTTTAATCACACTACGTGTGTAGAAGTACAGCGGAATGGCTGGCATGTCGCGAGCAAAAATACGCTCGGCTTCTTGATAGTAATCGTTGCGTTTTTCCGGGTCGACGACCGTCAAAGCCTGATCCAGCGCGTGATCATAATCTTTATTCCCCCAACTGGTTTTATTCATACCGTCACTACTGAAATAGCTCAAGAACGTCGATGCTTCGTTATAGTCACCAATCCAACCGTCTCGGGCGACATCAAAATCTTTTTGCAGCACTTTTTGTAAAAAGGTTTTCCACTCTTGGTTGGCCAAGTTGACATCAACCGGGAGATGACGCTTCCACATCGAGGTTACTGCCAGTGCCAGTTTTTTGTGTGACTCCATGGTGTTGTAAACCAGTTCAAACTCCAGTGGATTGTCTTGCGTAAACCCGGCTTCCGCCAATAAGGATTTGGCTTTTTGATAGCGCGCATCCTGACTCATTTCCGCCCATTCAAGCTTGGGTGCCTCAAAGTGGTTAATCGCTGGTGGGGTAGCGCCATACGCAGGAATTTGGCCTTGGCCGAGAATAATATCGGTGATGATGTTTCTATCAATGGCATAAGACAAGGCTTTGCGCACTCTGACATCGTCAAAAGGGGCCTTTTCGGTATTAAATAAGTAATAATAGGTTGCCAAAGACGGCATGGTGACCAATTCATTAGGGCGTTCTTTTTTGATTTGATCATACGCTTCCAAAGGGAAGCTCGAGGTTATATCGATCTCGCCGGTACGATAACGGTTATATTCAGCATTGACATTACTTGATGCAACATACGAAGTCTTATTAATCACTGTTTCTTTGTCGTTCCAATAAAGCGGATTTCGCTCAAGATCAATGCGCTCATTAATGACCCAGTTAGTGAGATTGTAGGCACCCGAGTTCACCATATTGTTGGGGCGAGTCCAGCTGTCACCAAACGCTTCAAGCGCATGTTGTGGTACTGGATACGTTGATGAGTGAGTCAGCATATTGGGGAAGTAAGGCGTACGACGTTCCAGGGTAAACTCAACCGTGTGATCGTCAATGGCTTTAACTCCGAGTTGCTCTGCTGGCTTTTCGCCGTCAGTGATCGCTTTTGCGTTCTGAATATTGGCGGTCCCTAAATACCAAGCATAAGGCGCACCCGTAACAGGATCGACGACGCGTCGTAAGGTAAAGATAACGTCGTCGGCCGTTATAGGCTCACCGTCTGACCATTTCGCATCACGTAGATGAAACGTATATTTAAGTCCATCGTCACTGATTTCCCAGTCTTTCGCCAGGCCGGGCACAACCTCGCCTTCTGGGTTGCGAATCATTAACCCCTCAAATAAATCGGAGATAATTTTATTGCTGGCGGTATCGCTGGATTTGGTCGGGTCTAATGTTGGTACTTCACCGGCGACGCCCCAAATGAGGGTCTGATCATTATCGAGGGTGACATTCTCTGGCACTTGGGCGGCAAACGCTGAACTGCATAATGCTAACGCCATGGCGCTGGCGAGTATCTTAATTTTCATAAGCCTTCCTTGGTTGAGTAATTTGTTAATAAATCTTAACAATCAATAGATTAACCCTAATTGCTGATGAAATAAAACCTAGATGAAAGAAATATGATGAGCGTTGGTAACAGCAATAAAAGGTGACACCTCGCGAGTAGCACTAAATAGGGGTTTAAGTGATTAAAGCAGCATGATCGTTGGTCTTGCCGGTGTTTTTATGGCTAAGTTGTCATGCTTTTAGCATAGAAACACGATGACTTGCTAAGCTCGTTGGATTATGCGAGCCTCAAACATCGAGCTTAAATAAAATAAAATCAAGGCAAGGAACTGCTTCTGATTGTTACAAGGAGAGTAAAATGAAAGTGTATGGACATCCTCTGTCAATTAATGTTCAGAAAGTGATGTGGTTGATTGAGGAGCTGGATTTAAGTATTGCGCTAGAAGAAGTCGATATTCGTCATAGCCATCGCGACGCACAAGCCATTGCTGAGCGTTGTCCGATGCAACAAACCCCCGTTTTAGAAGACGGCCCAAATAGCGTGTGGGAATCACATACCATATTGCGCTACCTCGTTGCTTGTTATGGTAATAAAATGTGGTATCCGGATTGTGCGTTTCAACGATCATGTTATGAACGCTGGATGGACTGGTGTCTCTCCTCATTCCAACCCGTTATTAAAGTGGCGCTATTCTCTTCAGCCTCTGACCACCCACATGCTATGTCTTCACAAGCTATGTCATCACGAGAAAAGGCGCTAGAGCAGTGTCGTTATCACCTGGAACGAATCGATGAGGTACTGGCAGAGCAAAAATATCTCGCGTCAGATCGCAAAACATTGGCTGATATTGCGATAGGAAGTTTGGTCCATAGCTTGCATAATGAGGCGTCTTTAACCTTACCACCTAATGTATCTCGCTGGTATCGACAGTTAGCTGATTTGCCAGGCTATCAGCGTTGGATCATGCAAGCAGAGTCGACTCTGCCTGCATAAAACAAGCTCTAACACTGTCCTTGTTACAGTGTTTTTAGGGGGCCGACCACGCATAATGCATTCTGGTAGCCGGGTTGCTGCTCAACTTGCGCCAGATAGCGACAAATGTTGGCGTGATGTTCGGTATGAAGCTGTGGGCGCGCTGCCAACAATGGAAAACTCATTTGAATATCGGCCGCTGTGATTTGGTCCCCACAGAGCCATTGATGATGCGCTAAATGGTTATCTATCATGGCGAAATGGTCGTGTAACTGCGGCGTCAGGAACTGCTGCTTCACACCATCCATCAGTTTTCGGGCTAGGGGCCGAATAAAAAATGGCATGGGAGATTCTGGAATTTTACTGAATATCAGAGACATCACCAATGGTGGCATCAGAGAGCCTTCGGCATAATGCATCCAGTATCGATAGAGGCTCTTCTCTGTTTTTGTTTCAGGTATTAAGCTGCCATCCCCGTATGTATCTAACAAATATTCAATAATTGCGCCAGATTCCGCAATCACAATGTCCCCGTCTTCGATCACGGGCGCTTTCCCCAAGCTGTGTATTTGTTTCAACTCACGCGGCGCGAGTTTGGTTTTTGGGTCACGCTGGTGGCGAACCAACTGATATGGAACCGCCAAAGACTCCAGTAACCAAACAATACGCTGAGACCGCGATTGCTCTAAATGATGTAAAGTAATCATATCGGACCGTTTTAGACTGTAATTTAAAAACTAGGCTCGGGATAACGTACGACTCTCATGCTGATTCGATCAATAATGGTTGGCAGATCATTGGGTAAGAGCGGGAAGGACTTGTCCTTCGATACGAAGATCCGGACTGATTTCTTGAATATTTGTACCGCGAATATACAGATTGCCGCCGATATAGATATCGTCAGGAATAGCGTTTATCGGTGAGTTCGTGAGGTATAAATTGCCTTCAACAAATAGACGCTGAGGGAGCGCTGTCAATGGCGTATTGACCAGGCTTAAATCGCCTCGCACCACGAGGTTAGGGGGCAGACGCGTTATTTGTGTATTGGTCAGGTTAATATAGCCACCGACTTTCATCCTCGGTAGCTGCTTCAAAGCGGTATTGGCCGCGTTAAAATACCCGCCCACCTCTAATCCGCGAGGTAGCCGTACAATATCACTGGCTTCAATATCCAGGTACCCTTTTGTTTTGAACCCTGCAGGGAGTGCTGTAATCGGCGCAAACCGCAGTTTTACGTTACCGTAATTATCTATGTAGCCGTGGAAGCGAAGGTCTTGTACAAACTGGCTAGCGGGCTCATTCATTGCCAATGTCGGATAGACAACTATCATTAGAGTGATCAACAGGCAAAATCTGACAAGAAGTGCGCGCATAAGAGTAGGGCATAATGGCTAGTGTTTGGACCAATGTAGAGCGTTTTGGCAGATATTCAAGCTGGTTGATCTAGGCAATCATCGAAAATGTGGTTTGCTGCGTATGATTTTTCAACATTTTTCTTGCAACACTTATTATGACAACGAGGTGCCAGTGAAGAGCACGCACTATAAAACTTTGCGCTTGGTGCTGGGCGATCAGCTCAATGCGAGCCATTCATGGTTTAAACAGACCGATGACTCTGTGCTTTATTTGGTTGCGGAGCTTAACCAAGAAGCCACCTATGTCAGGCATCATGTCCAAAAGGTAAGCGCATTCTTCGCGGCGATGGCGGCCTTTTCCCATGCACTTGAGCAGGCGGGTCACCATGTCTGTTACCTCACTTTAGATGACACTCAACGCTATCAAGATTTACCCGCGCTAATAAGTGCTTTGTGTGAACATTATCAGGTAAACACCTTTGCGTACCAGCGGCCGGACGAGTATCGGCTTTCGCAGCAACTCATCGCGCTCAATCTCCCCGATAAAGTGGCAATCCAATGTGTTGATACAGAGCATTTTTTATTGCCTTACGAGCATATAGCGACTCAGTTTACGGCGAATAAACATCGTAAAATGGAGTATTTTTATCGGGATATGCGTCGCCAGTTTGGTGTCCTGATGGACGGTGATGCGCCAGAAGGTGGACGCTGGAATTACGATCAAGATAATCGTAACAAGCTCAAAAAAAGCGATTTAGCTGCCATTCCGTCTCCCTTAGTATTCAGTAACGATGTTCGCGATATTTTAGCTCGTATCGAACGGCATAACGTTGCGACAATCGGTGAACCTGCACCAGACCTACTCTGGCCTGTGACACGTTCACAGGCGAAAGCCTTGTTGGATCACTTTTGCCGTCATTGCTTGCCTCTGTTTGGTCAGTTTCAAGATGCCATGACGGGTCGTAGCGATCACCAATGGAGCCTCTATCACAGCCGTTTGTCGTTTGCACTGAATGCAAAGTTACTTCATCCCATGCAGGTTATTACCGTCGCGATTGAGTATTTCCGACATAGTGATGCCATCAATCTGGCGCAGATCGAAGGCTTTGTGCGTCAAATTTTAGGCTGGCGGGAGTACATCCGTGGCGTATATTGGGCAAATATGCCTGCTTATGCAGAGAAAAATGTCCTCGAGGCAAATCGACCACTCCCGCGTTATTTCTGGGATGGGCAAACCAAAATGCGCTGTGTGTCTCAAGCGGTGACCCAGTCATTGCAAACGGCCTACGCACACCATATTCAACGACTCATGGTAACGGGGAACTTTTGCTTGCTAGCCGGTATTAACCCGGATGCCGTCGATGACTGGTACTTATCAATTTATATTGATGCGATAGAATGGGTTGAGATGCCTAACACCAGGGGGATGACGCAATTTGCTGATAACGGGTTGGTTGGCACGAAACCCTATGCGGCCAGTGGCGCTTATATTAATCGCATGAGTGATTATTGCGGCGATTGTCATTACTCAGTGAAAGAGAAAGTGGGGGATAACGCGTGTCCACTGAATGCACTTTATTGGCATTTTATGCAGCGTCATCGCGATCGCTTTAGTCAAAATCCAAGAATGGCCATGCCTTACAGAAACTGGGATAAAATGGACGCTGCCCAGCGCGAGGCCATGATTGAGCGTGCAGACTATTTGCTTGCTCATCTCGATAATCTCTAGTGTTGGTAGTCAATACCTCTTTATGGTGCGCTTACTGCCAATAAGCGCACTGTGTTGTGTCACTCTTGACTGATCACCGCCGCTATTGGGTGTTTGGCACCACTTGAATCTCAACCCGACGATTCAATGCGCGATTGGATGCACTGTTATTGGCAACGAGTGGACGTGTTTCGCCAAATCCAGAGGTATAAAGGCGCGCATTGTCGATAGACTGGCTGGCAAGATAGCGTTTAACGCTCATCGCACGTCGCTCAGACAAGCCTTGGTTGTATGAGGCCGCCCCTGTGTTGTCGGTATGGCCCTCAATGCTTAAAAAGGTTTTGTCGTATTTGCGCATGACGTTGGAAACCGCATTGAGGGTAGGGTAGAAGTCGGCGGCGATAGCATCTTGATCCAATCCAAAGGTAATATTCGATGGCATGATCAAACGAATGTTATCCCCTTCTCGCACTACTTGAATCCCGGAGCCTGCCAATTCCTCACGGAAAGCTTGCTCTTGCTTATCCATATAGTTGCCCACCGCGGCACCACCGATCGCGCCAATGGCTGCCCCGATAAATGCGCGTTTATCTTTGTGGTTGGAGGTGGACTTACCCGCAATCGCACCGGTGATTGCGCCAATGGCCGCACCTTTTTGGGCATTCGACATGGATTCACAGCCTGTTAATGCCAGTGAGGCAGTCAAAACCGCAACCGCAGTCAGTTTATATTTTGTTCCCATTGTGTTCTCTCTATCACAAGTTAGCGATGACTCTACTCTATTGCATGTTAGACATTATTCTTCAAGAAAGTGTCAAAAAAATGATTTTCTGCTGATGTTTTAAACACAATGGAATTCATGGCGGACACACCTCTCAGTTTTGTCTTTTATTTTGCTTATCTTGCCTAGCAAATTGCGCTGGATCAAAATGTGACGAACTATTGGCGTGTTACAAAATGGCATCAAAAGAGGAAAGCACTTTTTGCTAAAACCTCTGTTATCCCTACAAAAGGAGTCAAGGATCATGTCGAGCACTTTCTTTATCCCAGCGGTTAACCTTATGGGGGCCGGATGCCTTTCAGAAGCCGCAGACGCTATTCAATCGCATGGATTTAAAAAAGCTCTCATTGTTACCGATAAGGTGCTGAATGAAATTGGTGTCGTCAAACAAATCGCGGCGTTACTGGACAGTCGCCAGGTTGACAGTGTGGTGTATGACGGTACTCAGCCTAACCCAACAACCGGCAATGTGGCGCAAGGCCTTGAGCTTTTGCAAGCGAATCAATGTGACTGCGTGATCTCTTTGGGTGGCGGATCGCCGCATGATTGTGCGAAAGGTATCGCTTTGGTTGCCACGAACGGCGGCCATATCAGTGATTATGAAGGTGTCGATCAATCGGCGAAACCTCAACTGCCACTGATCGCGATCAATACAACGGCTGGTACGGCATCTGAGATGACGCGTTTTTGTATTATTACTGAAGAAGAACGTCATATTAAGATGGCGATTGTCGATAAGCATACCACCCCAATTATCTCGGTGAATGATCCTGAGCTTATGCTCGCGAAGCCAGCTTCACTAACCGCGGCGACCGGAATGGACGCGTTAACTCACGCCGTTGAAGCGTATGTGTCAACTGCCGCGACACCGATCACGGATGCCGTAGCGCTCAAAGCAATGACCTTGATTCAAGATCACCTTCGTACCGCCGTGGCTGACGGACAGAATATTGAAGCACGTGAACAAATGGCTTATGCGCAGTTTATGGCCGGTATGGCATTCAATAATGCGTCGCTTGGCTATGTGCATGCCATGGCACATCAGCTCGGCGGGTTTTATGACCTCCCTCATGGTGTGTGTAACGCGGTATTGCTCCCCCATGTTCAGCGCTATAACGCGCAAGTTTGCGCGGGTCGTTTACGCGATGTGGCAACTGCGATGGGCGTTAATACCGATAACATGACCGAGGATGAAGGTGCGAAAGCCGCAATCCAAGCGATTCAGTCGCTGTCAACGGATGTCGGTATTCCTGCAGGCCTGAACGAATTAGGTGCGAAACAAGACGATATTGATGTATTGACGGAAAATGCGCTCAAAGATGCTTGCGGGTTTACCAATCCGAAGCAAGCAACCCATGAAGAAATCGCTAAAATTTTCATGGAAGCCATGTAATCAGCCGCTAAATCGATATTGAAGAACAAAAGGCCTGAGCGATCAGGCCTTTTTTAATCGGCGTTAATCGCTTCTGTCTTCCACTTCGACAATTTGGTTTTGGCAAGTCTGACCACTTAGTACGATCTGAATGTTCGCCAATGTGGTCTTGGCAATGTTGTGCAGTGCTTCTTTGGTTAAGAAAGCCTGGTGGCCGGTAATCAATACGTTGTGGCAGGCTGAAAGCCGACGAAATACGTCATCCACAATCACATCATTCGATTTATCTTGGAAAAAGAGATCGCGCTCATTGTCGTAGACATCTAAGCCTAATGAGCCAATTCGGCCTTGTTTGAGTGCCTCGATGGCCGCGGCAGAATCAAGAAGCTCGCCCCGACTGGTGTTTATCACCATCACACCGTCTTTCATTTGATTGAATGCGTTGGCACTGAGTAAATGGTAGTTCTCTTTATACATGGGGCAATGTAAAGAAACCACATCACTTTGCGCATAAAGCGTTTCTTTTGAAACATACTCCGCCCCCAGTTCAAGGGCCTGTGGGTTTTGATAGGGATCGTGGCAGAGTAGACGCATCCCTAGGCCGTTGAGAATGCGCATGGTCGCAATACCAATTTTTCCTGTACCAATAATCCCCGCTGTTTTGCCATGAAAGTTGAAGCCGACTAAACCCTCGAGCTCAAAGTTCGCGTCGCGGGTACGTTGATACGCTTTATGGAAACGACGATTAAGACACATCATCATGCCAACCGTGTGCTCGGCGACCGATTCAGGCGAGTACGCGGGCACGCGCACAACCGTGATCCCCAGTGATTTAGCTGCGTCGAGATCGACACGGTCGTAGCCAGCGCAACGCAAGGCTACGAGAGAAGTCCCTGCCTTTGCGAGAATTTCAAGTACGGGGCGAGACAAATCATCGTTTACAAACGCACAAACCACCTCGGCACCTTGCGCCATTTTGGCTGTTTTGTCAGTGAGTTGGAAATCATGAAACTCAAACGTGTACGCGAATGCGTCGTTGACATGAGTAAAGGCGGCCTTGTCATAAGATTTCGCGCTAAATACGGCAATGGTCGTCATTAAATAGCCTCCGGTTTAATCGGGGGAGGTGAATGGTCTCTATCAATAACGTGATTTTGATCAGAAATAAACCCCAAAAAGTGTGTGTTTATGGTCGAATCATACCCACTAACCTTTACCCACTAACCTTTCAGGCATCTATGAACCTATTTTTAACACCAATATGCCGACCTAAATGAGCCAATAAGAATGATTTTCACTACTGAAACACATCGTTGCACCACCAAACGTGCAGCAGTATCCTAAAAACACAATGAGTGAGGGAGTCCCCATGTTTACCGGAATTATTCAAGCGGTGGCAAATATTGACGTTTGTTGCGATCACCAAGGTATCCGAACGTTCGATATTCGCTTCCCAGATGGCTTTTGTGATGGATTAGAAATTGGTGCCAGTGTCGCCATTGATGGCGTATGTTTGACGGTCACTGAGCGATTAGAAGCGAATCTTGTGCGTTTTGATGTGATGCTACAAAGCTTAGCGATAACGACGTTACGTTCGTTTAATACTGGCGATAGCGTGAATGCGGAGCGAGCAGCGAAAGGTGGCGCAGAAATCGGCGGACATCCGTTATCGGGGCATGTGGATTGCTGTGCTTTAGTGCATGACGTGCTGTTTCAAGAGGAAAATTGTCGATTGCGATTTTCCTTAGCAACGTCATGGATGCGTTACATCTTTGCCAAAGGCTATATCGCTATTAATGGTGCAAGCTTGACCATTGCCGACGTAAACAAGGATGAAGGGTGGTTTGACGTTTGGTTGATCCCAGAGACGCGGCGAATGACAACGTTCGAGCGAAAGACTGTCGGTGATTCCGTTAATATAGAAATCGAGCGACAAACCCAAGTGATGGTGGATACCGTGCGTGATACGTTGAGCGAAAAGCTTGGCCCCTTACTTCCTGTGCTCGAATCGTTAGCAAAGGAGAAAGGGATCGATCTTGATACACTTGGGGTCTCAATGCCAACCTCTCGATAACAAAAAGATAACAACAAAGCGCGCTCCTCAACGATCACTGCATGGATATGAGGGGCGCCAAGCCTTGCCATCCCTAGCTTTCTAGCCATCCCACTGTGTGTGCGCATTTTGTGCGCGAACATGCTCAAACAATGATGTAGTTAACAAAAATGTCAGTATTAAGTCATAAAATTATGCTCGAACGCTCATTTTTGTTGTGAGTTTGTTTTCGAGATGCTGTGATTATGCAAAATGGTAATGTGGTTTTGAACGTGTACCCCTACTAACAGTGACAAGGATAATCATCATGAAAAAAGCATCGTCGACTCTATTAGGCGAGTGCGTGTCCGAGTTTATCGGCACGGGCTTGCTCATTTTCTTTGGCGTGGGTTGTGTGGCAGCGCTGGTACTGACTGGCGCCGATTTTGGTCAGTGGGAAATCAGTATCGTCTGGGGCTTTGGTGTGGCGATTGCCATTTACTGCACAGCAGGTGTCTCAGGCGCGCATATTAATCCTGCCGTTACCATCGCTCTCGCGGCCTTCCATGGCTTTGATAAAAGTAAAGTTGTTCCCTACATTATTTCGCAAATGCTTGGTGCGTTTGCGTCCGCCGCACTTGTTTACAGTCTATATAGCAATCTTTTCGTCGAGTGGGAGTTGGCCAATAATGTTGTTCGGAGTAGCCCTGAGGCCTTAGCAACCGCAGGTATTTTCTCAACCTATCCGCATCAAGCTTTGTCTTTCATGGGGGCTATGGCGGTTGAATTTGTGATCACAGCGGTGTTGATGTTTGGCATCCTAGCGCTAGGCGATGACAACAATGGTGCTGCCCGTGGCCCAATGAATCCATTACTCATCGGTATTTTGATTGCGGTTATCGGTGGCTCGTTAGGTCCATTGACCGGTTTTGCGATGAACCCTGCGCGTGATTTCGGTCCTAAACTATTTGCCTTCTTTGCCGGATGGGATTATGCCCTGACAGGTGCACGTGATATTCCTTACTTTATTGTGCCCATTGTCGCGCCAATTTTAGGGGCGTGTTTTGGCGGATGGTTATATCCCAAAGCGGTTGCCCCATACCTGCCTCAAGAGGGTCATGGTTGCACCATTCCTAATCAGTGTGATGATGAGGATCTGGAGCTGACTGAAACCGAGACGCAAAAAGTAAACGCATAAGTAGCATGGGCGCGTTAGTGCGCCATAACGACTAAAATATAAGAGATAGAAGGAAACCCGATTATGTCTGCGCACAAATATATCGTTGCTCTAGACCAAGGTACTACCAGCTCACGCGCCGTCGTCATGGATCATGACGCCAATATTGTGGGTGTGTCTCAGCGCGAATTTACCCAGATTTATCCTCAAGCCGGTTGGGTCGAGCATGATCCAATGGAAATTTACGCGACACAAAGCTCCACCTTAGTTGAGGTGTTGGGCAAAACGGGTATCCGCAGTGATGAGATTGCGGGTATCGGTATTACAAACCAGCGTGAAACCACGGTAGTCTGGAATAAAGAAACCGGAAAGCCTGTGTACAACGCGATTGTGTGGCAATGCCGTCGTACCGCCGACATCTGTGATGACTTGCGGGAGCGTGGTTTAACTTCATATGTTCGCGATAACACTGGGCTTGTACTTGATCCGTATTTCTCAGGTACAAAAGTGAAGTGGATTTTGGACAACGTAGAAGGCGCGCGAGAGGACGCAGAAGCGGGTAAGCTGTTGTTTGGTACCGTGGATACCTGGCTGGTCTGGAAAATGACCCAAGGGCGTGTACATGTGACGGACTATACCAATGCGTCACGAACTATGTTGTTTAATATCAATGATATGTGCTGGGATCAAAAAATGCTCGATGAGCTCGGTATCCCCGCTTCAATGTTACCTGAAGTGCGTCGCTCTTCTGAGGTATATGGGCAAACGAATATCGGCGGTAAAGGCGGGACACGTATTCCAATTGCTGGGATCGCGGGTGACCAACAGGCTGCGCTATTTGGTCAAATGTGTGTAGAAGCCGGACAAGCGAAAAATACCTACGGCACAGGGTGCTTCTTGCTGATGAATACCGGGCAAGAGAAAGTTACGTCTTCTCATGGCCTGCTGACGACGATTGGTTGTGGTCCACAGGGTGAACCTTCTTATGCGCTTGAGGGCGCGGTCTTTATGGGCGGAGCCTCTATCCAGTGGTTACGTGATGAGCTTAAAGTGCTCGAAGACGCGCACGATTCTGAGTATTTTGCCACTAAAGTCGATACGTCAAATGGTGTTTATGTGGTCCCGGCTTTCACGGGATTAGGCGCCCCCTACTGGGATGCATATGCCCGAGGTACTATTGTAGGCTTAACGCGCGGTGTGAATTCAAACCATATTATTCGAGCAACATTGGAAGGGATTGCTTACCAAACGCGTGACGTATTGGATGCAATGCAAGCCGATTCAGGTATCAAGCTCGCGGCGTTACGCGTGGATGGTGGTGCCGTTGCCAATGACTTCTTGATGCAATTCCAAGCCGATGTGCTTAATACGGAAGTTCACCGTCCCGAAGTGACCGAAGTCACGGCGCTGGGCGCAGGTTATCTTGCGGGGATGGCTGTTGGTTTCTGGGGTAGTCTGGATGAGTTAAAAGACAAAGCGAAACTCAATCGTAGCTTTGAGCCTCATCAGGATGAAGAAAAGCGGAACCGTCGTTACCGTGGTTGGAAACGTGCGGTAAAATGTGCTCAGGCATGGGCACAGCTTCATGATGAAGAAGAAGACATTTAATTACTCCTAAATCGAGTCATCTTGAAAAGGCGCGTTTTCGCGCCTTTTTTTATGTCTGAACGCAGACGGATGAATTCTGCTTTATTGAATAGCAGAGTAACATCGACACGCTCCTTCTACGTTAATCTTGGCTTTACGGTTCACAATTCACGCATTTTTATAACACTTATTCTACACTTGTCACACTCGATAATAATTTTTCGAACATTAATAGTGACCGAAAACGAAAGTTGATATACAGTTACACCCATCAATTAATGTTCGTTCGCTCATATCTGGACAGGGTCGGCTAATAATGACTACGCATAATACTCATCAAGAAGCATTACTCGATATTATCGTCGTGGGAGGCGGTATCAATGGTACAGGCATCGCTGCAGATGCAGCAGGCCGGGGGCTTAATGTTGGATTGTACGATGCAAAAGATTTCGCATCGGCCACATCGTCAGCAAGCTCAAAGTTGATTCATGGTGGGCTTCGCTATTTAGAGCATTATGAATTTCGTTTGGTTTCCGAAGCGTTAGCAGAGCGTGAAGTGCTAATCAACAAAGCGCCGCATATTGCCTTTCCTATGCGCTTTCGTTTGCCGCATCGCTCTTATCTGCGCCCCGCGTGGATGATTCGTTGTGGCCTCTTTTTATATGACAATTTAGGTAAACGTTCGACGTTACCAAGTAGCCACAAAGTGGATCTCAGCAAAACCGGCTATATGAAAAAAGAGATGAAGATCGGTTTTGAGTACTCTGATGCGTGGGTAGATGATGCGCGTCTCACACTGCTTAACGCTCAGTTTACCAAAGAGAAAGGCGGTGAAGTCCGTAACTATTGTAAAGTGGTGACGGCAGAGCGTGAAAACAATATCTGGCGTGTTACCTTAGAAGATGCACACACCGGCGAGCGTTTTGAGCGCAAGTCGAAAGCCTTGGTGAATGCAACAGGGCCTTGGGTCAAACAATTCTACGACGATAGTCTTCATGAAAAATCGCCACGTGGGATCAAAATGATCAAAGGCTCTCATATGGTGGTGCCACGTATCCATCAAGATCCACAAGCCTATATTCTGCAAAATAATGATGGTCGTATTGTATTTGTGATCCCTTACCTGGATAAGTTTTCACTGATTGGTACCACGGATGTTGAACACAAAGCGGATCCGCGTGAAGCTAAAATTGATGATGCTGAAGTTGATTATCTGGTTGATGTGGTCAATCAGCACTTTACGCATCAAATCAAACGCGAGGATGTTATTTGGACCTACAGTGGTGTGCGTCCTCTATGTGATGACGAATCGGATTCACCGCAGGCAATGACACGTGACTATACCATTGAGTTAGAGCAGCAGGGCAGTCAAGCGCCGCTCGTATCCATCTTCGGTGGTAAGCTCACCACTTATCGTAAGCTGGCGGAGTCCGCGATGCGTAAACTCGAACCATTCTTTGACAAAATGGGTCAGCCTTGGACCGCAAACGGAACGTTACCTGGTGGTGACTTCAGCTGTGGTCGCGATGATCTGGCCATGTCAATCAAGCAACGTTACCCGTGGTTAAGTCACGAGACGGCGCAGCGATTTGTGGACACATACGGTACTTGCACCCATCAGTTGATGAAAGGCTGCACCAGCGAGGCAGATATGGGACGTCAGTTTGCAGATGGTGTTTATCAAGCTGAGCTAAATTATCTCATTCAACACGAGTTTGTGCAGCATGTTGAAGACGCGCTATGGCGCCGTACGAAGCTTGGTCTCTATTTGACTGAAGAGCAGGCTGATGCGATTAGCCAGTACATCGAGCAACAGCGCGTCAAGGTGCATGCACTGCCATTGAGTGAAGCGAGCTAACACTCGGTAAAGTGAGTCGTTCAGAGAACAAGATTCGATGACTAAAAAGAGCGCCGACCATCGGCGCTCTTTTCTATTGGTTGGTGTTAGTGCCTTTTCGTTAATGCCTTTTAGCCGATAACGTACTGCCTAACGAGGCAGTGATTACCATACCGATGGCGAGCCATTGGCGCAGTGCAAGTTGCTCGTCGAGAATCAATAGCCCTGCCATTGCGGCAACAGCGGGCTCTAAACTCATCATCACACTGAAGGTTTGCTTAGGCATATTTCGCAGCGCGATCATCTCTAACGAGTAGGGAATAGCGCTAGAAATGAGTGCCACCGCAATGCCCAATGGCAGCAGTTGCCACTGGAGCAGAGCGCCATCGGTGGCAATGTAGCCGGCGGGTACAAGATAGAGCGCAGCAACCGTCATCCCCAGTGCAACAGTGCCGCCGCCTGGCGCTAGATTACCCGCTTTTTGACCAAATAAAATATAGCCAGCCCAGCAGCCCCCGGCGGCTAGGGCGTATGTAACCCCTCGTGGGTCGAGGGCATTTACGCCTGATAGATCCGGGAGCAATGTGATCACACCGCCGACGGCGAGCACAATCCAAAGGCTGTCCCGCGCGCGCCGTATTGAAAGCAATGCAACCAGAAGAGGACCCGTAAATTCGAGTGCAACGGCAATCCCGAGAGGAATGGTTTCAATCGCTAAATAAAGCAGCAGCATCATGCCACCCAGGCAACTGCCATAAACGCTAATAGCGCGCCAGTGGCGTCCACGAGGCCATTGGCGCCAAGGCCGAAAAACCAGCCATAGTATCAGGGCGGAAAACCCGACTCGCAGAGCACTTGTCCCGACAGGCCCCACCAGAGGAAACAGCTGCTTGGCAAACGAGGCACCGAATTGAATCGCGCACATGGCGCCAAAAACACTCAATATAGCGATAAAAAGCGCGCGAGCCTGCATGTTTCCTCTCCTTGGTGGTATTAGATCCTTACCTTAACATAAAGACAAAAAAAAGCCGCTCCGATGAGAGCGACCTGGGATGTTAATTGAAATGTTATGCATTCGCTAAGGCCTATCGTCGCAATAAGCCGACGGGAATGTTGATGGTGATTAATCACCTTTATGGTGTTGGCGTTGGCGCCGGTATTTTTTCATTGCGCGACGCTGCTCAATGACTTTTCTCGCTTCACCGCCGACGTGTTGTTCACCCCGTTCACGGGCGAGGCGAACTTGATATTCTCGTTCACGAAACGCAGCTTTTTGCGCGTCGGTGTGTTTATCGATACATTTTGGACAGGAGACGCCTTGTTCATAGTGCTCGCTTTCCATGTCTGCTTGGGTTATTGGCAGACGACAAGCGTTACACATTGCGTAAGAGCCTTTTTCTAATTCATGATTAACGGCAACTCTGCTATCAAAAACATAACATTCACCGTTCCATAAGCTCTCACTTTCAGGCACCTCTTCAAGATACTTTAGGATCCCGCCCTCGAGGTGATACACCTCATCGAAGCCTTTTTCTTTCAAAAATGCCGTCGACTTTTCACAGCGGATCCCGCCAGTACAGAACATCGCCACCTTTTTGTGGGTACTGGGGTCAAGTTGCTGCTCGACATAGTCCGGGAATTCGCGAAAGCTATCCGTATGCGGGTTAACGGCGCGTTCAAAGGTACCGATCTCAATTTCGTAATCGTTGCGCGTATCAATCACCAACACATCCGGATCGCTGATTAATGCGTTCCATTCGGTCGGTTTGACATAGGTGCCGACACTTTTGCGTGGGTCAATGCCTTCCACGCCCATGGTGACGATTTCTTTTTTCAGTTTTACCTTGGTACGACTAAACGGCTGGCTGTCTTCAAACGATTCTTTATAGTCAATATCGGCCAGGCGTGGGTCGTTTTTAAACCACGCAAATAGCGCATCCATATTTTCTCGTGTCGCAGCGACTGTACCATTGATGCCCTCGTGAGCGAGAAGGAGTGTACCGCCTATCTGATTGGCTTCCATTACCTCAAGCAATGGCGCTTGCAAAGACTGATAGTCTTCAAGGGTGACAAATTTGTACAAAGCACAAATGACATAAGTAGACATGTTTTTTCCTCTTGCTGGCTGGAGCGTAAATCCAGTGCATGGGTTATTAGGGGAATAAAGCAGGGCGCGGAGTATATCGAAATGACAACCCTCTAAACACCGACAGAAAGTATGGTTACTGAGCAAAAAAACGTACCATGCACGGCTTGGTGCGCTCCAACTGTTTCGCTCTCAAATCAAATAAAGCCTGTAACGGCGACATCAAAGCCAATATTTATGTGATAAGAGTCATGAATTCGCGGCAAAGATATCGCTCATGTAAGATTATAGTCGTAATTTGAATGCGTTTTTAGTCACGCCATGTTTGTTTTTATTTTGTACTCTAACCATTTGTGGCTGGGCGTGACTCGCTGGCTTGTGGTAGGAGCTGAGCGATGGCTGCACAATCAAAGGAAGGAATTCGCAGATGCTTGAAGAATGGATTAATGCCTTCGTCGGCTTTATTTGGGGGAAGCCCATGCTCATCTTACTTGTCGGGGGAGGGATCTTTTTTACCCTATACGGCAAGTTTACGCCATTTCGCTATATGGGGCACAGTTTAAAACTCCTTACAGGGCAGGTTGATGATGGCTCGGGGCATGGTGACTTATCGCATCGAAAGGCCTTGGCGGCTGCCTTGTCGGGGACGCTTGGGCTGGGCAACATTGCTGGCGTCGCTTTGGCGCTCAGTGCGGGTGGTCCTGGCGCGGTATTTTGGATGTGGTTAACTGCATTACTGGGTGTGTCGACGAAATTCTATACCTGCACACTTGGCGTGATGTATCGCCACAAAGACAGCGAAGGTCGCGTACATGGCGGACCCATGTACACGGTGCGTAATGGCTTGGGTAACAAGTTTAAATGGCTCGCGGTGTTATTTGCTATCGCGGGATTAATGGGCTTTGTTCCCTCTTTTCAGATTAATCAGCTCGGCGCGGTAGTCCAAACACAACTGTTTCCAGGGGTTGAGTGGCTCGAAAGTACGGCCTTTTCTTGGGGGCTGGGTATTGTCTTGGCTATTTTTGTCGGGTTGGTGATTTGGGGCGGCTTGAAGCGGGTTGCGGACGTTGCTGGCGCACTGGTTCCCCTGATGGCTGGAAGTTACATGGTGATGGCGATTGTAGCTTTGCTGCTTAACGCAGAGCGTATGCCGGCTGTTTTTCAATCCATTTTTGCTAGCGCCTTTTCGCCTGATGCCATGTTTGGTGGCTTAATCAGTGTGATTATTGTTGGTGTCAGTCGAGGCGCTTTCTCGAATGAAGCAGGGATTGGCACTGAAGTGATGGCTCATAGCGCGGCTAAAACCAATGAACCGGTGCGCGAAGGCTTAGTCGCAAGTCTCGGGCCAATTATCGATACGTTAATTGTATGCAGTTCTACCGCTTTAGTTATCTTAGTTACGGGGGTATTGGACCAGGCTGACGGCATGCAAGGTGTCAGTTTGACGATGGCTGCTTTTAAAGCCGCATTTGGTGCGCCTGGGGCATGGCTATTAGCCGCACAAGTTTTGGTGCTGTCTTTTACCACTGTATTTACGTTCTGGTATTACGGGTATAAGTGTTTTGTTTATCTGTTCGGCGAAACGGCAGGACAGTATTACAAGTACTTATATCTCTCATTGGTGGTGTTAGGGGCGGTTGTATCATTGGATGTCGTCTTCTTATTCTTGATCGGCGCTTATGGCCTGATGGCGGTTCCTACGATGGTCTCTGGGCTGTTATTGGCACCAAAAGTCAATCAAGCGGCAAAAGCCTATTTTTCAAGTCAGGCATATAAAGGGGCAGCCCAGGTTCAGTCTCGCGCTCCTCATCATTAAACCGCTGTTTTTGTTATAGCCGAAAGAGCAATATCAAAAGGCTGCCTATGTTCGGCAGCCTTTTTGTATCAAAGTAGACTGTTTTCTATCGAAGAAGGCAATGCTTTCGTGCGTATGTGTGTTAGTCATCTAGCGGCGCACCAAACACATACTTGTCAACCAAGCTAACCATACGCCCAATCTCAGGTTTTGTAATGGTGTCGTTTGCACCGAGCTG
This sequence comes from Salinivibrio sp. IB643, assembly GCF_001996105.1. Taxonomy (NCBI): domain Bacteria; kingdom Pseudomonadati; phylum Pseudomonadota; class Gammaproteobacteria; order Vibrionales; family Vibrionaceae; genus Salinivibrio; species Salinivibrio sp. IB643. Next base: position 38,591 of record NZ_MUFF01000022.1, on the reverse strand, counting down.
CAAGGCTTTCGCGCGGTTATCTTCACTCATAATGGATGAGAACATAATAATTGGCATGGTTTTATAGGCGTCTGTTTCACGTAGGCGCTTGACCAAGTGCATACCGTCCATCCGGGGCATTTCAACATCTGAGACAATGGCATCGACAAATTCAGTGATGGCGACGCCTTCTTCTTTAGATATACGCTCAAACTCGATCAGTTTTTCGAACGCTTCACCACCGTCTTTGGCGGAGATAATATTAAAGCCGGCTGAGCGGAGGGTATTTTCGATCAAACTACGAATAAAGGCGGAATCATCGACGACCAACGCGGTTTTCGCTTCGCGCTTTTTAGCGCTAAATTCGGATATATTGACGCTTCTATCCTGAGTAACATCGTATTTTTCCATGCTCAATTCAGGGTTGATATCAGCGATGATTTTTTCGAAGTCTAAGATCATGATCAGATTTTTGTCTTTACGTACCACAGCAACCACACAATCTTGCTCGCCAGCTTCTAAAAACTGGCTAGGAGACTCGACGGCTTCCCATGAAATCCGATGAATGCGGCTGATACTATCGATCAAAAAGCCATTGGTCATATTGTTGAAATCGGTAACGATGACAAATTTGTTATCTTTTTCTGGTCGTGTAGGCACCCCCAACCAGCCAGCGAGATCAATCAATGGGGTTAGCTTGTCGCGCGATGAGAACACACCAATCATGTGTGATTGTGCATTGGGATAATCCGTTGTTTCAGGGACTTGAATGACTTCACGAACCTTGGCCACATTGATACCGTAGTAGCAAGTTTTGGTGCTACCGTCAGGAAGTTGTTTTATCAAGTGGAACTCGATGATTTCGAGCTCATTCGTCCCACTTTCCGTTAGTATTTCGTTCTTTAATGGCTCGTGATTCATGCCTACCACATTTCCTTTCGATAACAGCGAACAATGCTGATTGAGCTTACGTTTGGTCAGTATAAGTCCGAGATCGTTAAAGCGACAATATTTGCACATCAATCAAACGATGATCTGTGGCCTATCGCGCTAATTGATGTATCAAATACGTCATCCAATCACAGACTTTTAACATTAGCACTGATAGTACCCCTCATTGTTGTACCTGTATCTGTATCGAGTTGCGTTGTTTTGGTTCCTGTGTCATCAATGAAGTCGTCGTGAGGAAATAGGAGGCAGGGATGTCTGAGTCCAGTTATCAATGGTTAGAAAGAGTGCGCGATATGCGCTCTGTGTTTGAAAAACAGAAAGCGATAGCCAACCAAGACGCGTTTCCTAACTATACGCAACGTATTGATAGCCTTAAGCGGCTTCGTCGAGCAATAAAAGGTCGCCATGAAGTACTACAAAAAGCCCTTAGCGACGATTACGGCCACCGCGCGTTTGGTGATACCGAAATCGCTGATATTTTGCCACTGATACACCAAATTGATTACACCCGTCGCCGATTAAAACGATGGATGAAGCCGCAAAAACGGCGTCCTGGGATTACCTTACTCGGAACCAAATTGGCGGTACACCAACAGCCAAAAGGCGTCGTTGGGATTGTCGTGCCGTGGAATTTTCCAATCATGCTGGCAGTTAGTCCATTGATTTGCGCGTTAGCGGCCGGCAATCGGGTAATGCTCAAGCTTTCGGAGTTCACGCCGAACACCAATCGGGTATTACGCGAGCTCATCGCGGATGTGTTTAGCCCTAAGGAAGTGGCCGTGATTGAAGGGGAAGTGGAAGTGTCGCGTCGCTTTACCGAATTAGAGTTCGATCATCTATTTTTTACCGGCTCGACCCAAGTTGGACGCCAGGTCATGCTGGCTGCAGCTGATAATTTGACGCCGGTGACCCTTGAGTTGGGAGGTAAATCTCCTGTGATCATTGATGATAAGATTGATATGGACGTCGCTGTCTCGCGGCTTATTTACGGAAAGTGCTTAAACGCTGGGCAAATATGTGTTGCTCCCGACTATGTGCTTTGCCCCAAACATCGTCAAGAGGCCTTTATCCACGCCTACCAACAAGCGTTTCGTGCCATGTATCCTGATTTTGAGGCCAACCAAGACTACAGCCAGATTGTTAACCAAACTCAGGCAACGCGGCTCGAAGAAACACTGCAAGATGCGTTAGATAAAGGTGCGAAGCGCTGGTGCGCGCTCGATCAAAAAACTATACCGACGGCCGAAATACGACGCTGGCCAACCCAGTTACTTACCCATGTCACTGACGAAATGCGGGTGATGCAAGAAGAGATTTTTGGTCCGCTTTTGCCCATTGTCACTTATCAAGATTTTACCGAAGCACTGCATTATATTCAGGCGCGTCCACGACCGCTCGCTTTGTATGTGATGAGTAATGATGCGGAGATACGCGCGCAGGTCACCACACAGCTTCACGCCGGTGGCATGGGGATTAATGAAACCTTGTTTCATGTCGCGGCAGAAGATGCACCCTTCGGCGGCATTGGTGATTCCGGCATGGGGCATTACCACGGCATTGAAGGCTTTTATACCTTTAGCCACAGTAAAACCGTGCTCACACGTGATAGATGGGACACCAGCTTTTTAGTTAAACCGCCATACAACCGCTGGTATAAACGCTTAATGCGCTGGTGGTTGCTCAGATAATTAGGAGTATCTGTTCTAGTTTGTCTTCCGATCTATACATTGTTAGGTTAAATCACTAAACTTTTTGGGGGACATTGATCTATACCTTTTGTTGTTACATAAGTGTTAATACCGATGCGGGCAACCAAGGGAGCAACCTAATGGCTTTTTCAATACAACCCGATTCTATGCTGCCAGATATTAGCAATCATGAACGAGCAATGGTCGAGCAAGAGGTAAAGCTCGCCGCCACTGATGCTAATGGCAAATCACTGGGGTTTTTGGCGATGGTGCCCGATGCGCAGCGCTTTATTACCTTAACCCAAGATAACGCAGAGGCGTTGCGTTTTATCAAAACCCCATGCAGCGTTAATGCGGGCTATTATCAGTGGTCGTTTTTTTATGACGATATTGAATATGGCCTGGATTGTTTAATTGAGCCGGATAGAAACAAGTGTCGACTTTATGCCAACGATCACGCTGCGGCTGCACCCTCATGGAAGCTCGCTTATCAAGGAGAGCTTGGCCCTTTAATGATTGCAGCGCCTATCTCTGCCATTGGGCCGGGTACGCGTATCGCTGTCACGTCTTCAGATACTGAAGTACCCAATGTGTTAGTGGGGGCGCTTGAAGGCGGCGTGTTGGTTCACGAAGAATCTGCCTAACAAAAAAGCATTAAGAAATATGTAATGAGCCAGCGAAACTGCTGGCTTTGTTCTGTTCACAGAGATCACTAATAGGCTGTGAGTCTCAATTTGCTTTTCATATAGAGTGTGGCGAGTGTCAAAAATAAAGGACTAACAATGCCTAGTTAAAAAAATGCTAGATGTGAGTGAGCTGAGTCAATTAATGTATTGTAAACAATTAGTTAAAAATACTTGACTGACAAGAAGGCCAATAATACTAATAAATCTCCTTAATAAAGTGATTTTCACTACGGAAAAAACAGCCTGAGTTGTATAGCTTTAAAGCGTTATTGTTGATTTTTGTAGGCAATAATTGCTAATACATTTAACCGTTGTAAGGAATACAATATGTTAAAGCATGCTCTTAGCTGTTGCGTCGCGTCGGCGCTGATGGCGGCATCACCCACAGCACTTTCTGAACAAAATGAAGGTCAACAAGGCGTCTCTCAGCAGCAAACGCTAGCGCCATTGATGGTTGCGGCGGAAAACCGGGGGATTGAGGATCAGTACATCGTGGTACTCAAGCAACCAATGACGCTGAGTGATGATCCGCAAGCGTTAAAAACCTTTACTCAACAAGCCGTGTCTAGCATGGCTAACCAACATGCGGTTAAGGTAGAAAAAGTGTTTGATCGCTCGTTAAGTGGGTTTGTAGCTAAGCTTACACCGGCACAGCTACGTGCATTACGCATGGATTGGCAAGTTGATTTTATTGAACAAGATAAGACCATTTCATTGGACCCGGTGATTACCCCTGACGCTAACCAAAATAACCCTGTTTGGGGGTTAGATCGTATTGATCAGCGCAACCTTCCTCTAGACAACAACTTCAACACTAACTTTGATGGCACAGGTGTCACTGCTTATGTTATTGATACTGGTGTGACAACGTCACATGTTGAGTTTGGTGGTCGTGCACGCTCCGGCTATGACTTTGTTGATAACGATCAAGATGCGACTGACTGTAACGGCCACGGTACGCATGTGGCCGGCACTATCGGTGGTAGCCAATATGGCGTCGCTAAAAATGTCGATATTGTCGGGGTGAGGGTGCTCAGCTGTAGCGGTTCGGGGTCAACGTCCGGTGTGATTGATGGTGTCGATTGGGTAGCAGCCAATGCAAATGGCCCGTCAGTGGCAAACATGAGCCTAGGTGGAGGCGTATCAACAGCCCTCGATCGTGCCGTGGCCAGCGCGGTACAATCTGGCGTGAGTTTTATGCTAGCAGCGGGTAACTCCAATGCTGATGCCTGTAATAGTTCGCCTGCACGAGAGCCAAGCGGTGTCACTGTAGGATCTAGCACGGTTCGCGATACCCGCTCTAGCTTCTCAAACTGGGGAAGCTGCTTGGATGTGTTCGCCCCAGGATCGGACATAAAGTCCGCTTGGTATGATGGGAGTTATCGCACCATCAGCGGCACCTCGATGGCGACCCCTCATGTTGCTGGGGTTGCTGCCTTGTACCTACAAGAAAACAGCAGCCTTTCGCCTGTACAATTAGCGAATTTAATTAGCAACCGCGCGAGTGTCGATAAAATTAACGACCCTCGTGGCTCCGTCAACAAACTGTTGTATAGTCAAGCCGATAGTAGTTGTGAGCCAAATTGCGGTACAGAACCTGATCCTAAGGGTGAGCTTAAAAATGGTCAGGCGCTAACAGATATTTCGGGTGGGCAAGGCGCCCAGCGCTTCTTCTATGTTGATGTAGACGCTGGGCAACGCCTCACGGTGAATATTAGCGGCGGCTCAGGCGATGCTGATTTGTACCTGCGCTATGGCTCAAAGCCAACCCTTAATAACTGGGATTGTCGACCGTATAATTACGGTAATAGCGAAGTGTGTACCGTGCAGAACACCCTGAAAGGTCGCTATCATGTGATGTTAAACGGCTACGCAGCAGCATTTAGTGGTGTCAGCGTGACCGCCCGTTACTAGGCGTTTGTTGGCAATTAACAGCATTCGCTGCACGACAAGTGATGAATGGTAAGATGCTGAGCTAAACGCGCGGATATGATCCGCGCGTTATTTATCAGACTTGCCGAAAACCTCTTCGTTTAGGTAGGAGAGCAGTCAATTGTAGTGGCGTATACACTTACACAGTAAATCGATAAACCCTTCTCGGTTGATTGCCATTGCAACCTCGGCATTGGCTGGATTACTTGTAACTTGATAACGATCGACCACTGTCATACCTGTTGTCAGTGCTCCCTGAGTTTCTATACCCACCCAAACGGATTCACAGTCAAAAAGCTCAGGCTTGACCAACCACGCAATCGTGCATGGATCATGTAACGGTGAGCCATCAAGTCGCCATTTAGGATCGCGATGGTAGCGCATAAAGAAATCAAGCCACCCCGCGACAGTTTGCGCGACAGGATTATTAATGGCTCGGATAGACGCCACGTCTTCATCTTTGACTAGGGCTTGATGGGTCACATCTAACCCAAACATGGTTATGGGGATCCCTGCACGGAAAACACAGTCTGCCGCCTCAGGGTCAACATAAATATTAAATTCAGCGGCGGGTGTCCAATTGCCAAAAGTCACGCCTCCCCCCATCAATACAATCCGCTTAATTCGGTTGGTCAGATTAGGGTAGGCAGCGATTAGTAACGCCACATTCGTCAATGGACCTGTTGCAACCAAGGTGACAGGCTGATCGCTTTTTTTTAAGACACTGGCCATCAGATTAACAGCATTATTAGGATCAGGATCCATCATAGGCTCTGGCAGCTCAGGACCATCCAAGCCCGACTCGCCGTGAACATTATCGGCAATAATCAAATCACGGGTGAGCGGTTTATGTGCCCCACCCGCAATGGGAATATGCGATTGTTGCAGTAAGGTGAGAATGCGCCGTGCGTTGTAAAGCGTTTTATCAGGGGTTTGGTTGCCCGCACTGGTCGTCACGGCTTTGATATAGAGTTGCGGTAATGCACAAGCCATTACCAGTGCAATGGCATCGTCATGTCCCGGATCACAGTCAATAATAATGGGTTCATTCATAAACAACCTATCCCGTAGAGGTAAATATCCGTTGAATCATGCTTAGGATAAATGTGTTTCTGCACTGTGCTTGTGATCCCTTTCGCTAAACAGCCATGTCGCGCGAGATGTAACATGTGCGTGATTTATCATCAAAAAACGAGGTGTAAACAGTTACAATTTGTCAACAACACGCAAACGAAAATGTGGTTGTTGCATTGTTTTGCAAACAATTCAATCAATCTAATGGACGCGAATAATTTGGATTATTATGCTGTTTTTTTGGTGGATTATTGGTTTTTTGTGCTGACATTTAAAGAATAACCCAGCTGGGTTTGCGTGTTTTTGGTGATACAATTAGGACATATATCTATTACATATATGTGATAGTTTAGGTCGATCTCGGTACTATGCAACCGTACAAAATATTATAACTAAGAGAGTTTGACGTGAACCAGACTATAGATTTCTCCTCAAAAAGTGTATCGCACCGTTGGACCCAGCATGACACCCATTGGGCGCTTAGCTTGTTTGGAACCGCGGTCGGTGCCGGAATTTTGTTCCTACCCATTAATCTAGGAATGGGAGGCTTTTGGCCGCTGATTATTATGACGGTATTAGCGTTTCCGATGACGTATATGGCGCACCGAGGCCTAGCCCGCTTTGTATTATCGTCGCGTCACAACGATGCCGATTTCACCGATGTCGTCGCAGAACATTTCGGCGCCAATGTCGGACGTATGATTTCGATGCTGTATTTCCTCTCTATTTTCCCCATTTTATTGATATACGGCGTTGGGCTGACCAACACGGTTGACAGCTTTTTAGTCAACCAACTGGGATGGGTATCACCAAATCGCGTGTTGCTGTCGGGTGTACTAGTTGCTGGTATGATTGCGATCATGTTGGGTGGTGAACGCCTGATGCTGCGTGCGTTCGCGGCGATGGTTTATCCGTTGGTTGCCATTCTGGCGTTTCTGTCTTTTTATCTTGTTCCATCGTGGCAAACGCCTAATCTCAGTTTACCGCCGATGGGTGAGCTGGGTATGAGTCTTTGGTTGGCGGTGCCTGTGGTGATTTTCTCGTTTAGCCATGCAGCGGCGATTTCTAGCTTTGCCAACATTCAGCGCCGGCATTACGGCGACGAGGCTCAAGGTAAGTCAGAGCAAATTCTTAAACGCGCTGGCATTATGCTAGTAGCTTTTGTGTTGCTGTTTGTGTTCTCGTGTGTGTTGACACTTACCCCAGCACAAATGGCAGAAGCAAAAGCACAAAATGTGTCTGTATTGTCATATCTTGCTAACGTCACACATAACCCGTTTATTGGTACCTTGGGGCCATTGGTTGCTTTCATTGCGATTACTTCATCATTTTTGGGACACTTCCTTGGCGCGCGTGAAAGTTTGAACGGCTTGGTGACGAAGCACAGTAAACTCACTTACAAAAGCGCCGATAAACTGGGCGTCATCGTGATGTTTTTTGCTATTTGGGGCTGTGCCGTGATCAACCCCAGTATCCTTGACATGATGGGTGCATTGTCTGGGCCTGTGATTGCGATGATCTTGTTCATTATGCCAACGGTTGCCGCTTACAAGGTCAAAGCCCTGGCGCAGTATCGTAGGCAAGTAGGTACTTACTTTATCTTCATCACAGGGATGCTTGCGATATCAGCATTGCTATATAACCTGATTGGCTAATTAAGTATTCGTAATCATCCATTAAAAAAGCGCCCACTGGGCGCTTTTTGGATTATATTTTCTAATCTATTATAAGCGGTTTTCTTATCCGATGTTCTCTGCGCATAGCTCTCAGTTGTGACATATAAATCCATTTAAATCAGCCTTTAAAGTCACATTCATTTCTATTTTCTTTGACTTTGTTTGTCAGCTTATGAATGAGCTCATATTATGTAACTGCTAGCCTATTACTTGTGGGATAAATTGATAATTATCAATCTTTGTTTGTGTGTCAGCGCCGATGATAAGGTCAATGTTCATTGATCATGAGGGCTGTTTATGACACATCCAACCGATACAGATCGGCAAGTGACATGGGGATGTTACTTGGCACTGGTATTCGCTGTGGTGTTTTTCTCGGGATTGTTACAATCCAATCAATGGTACGGCGTGTTCGACTTTACCACCTTGAATGGTTCGTTCGGACAAGTTGCGTATCAGGCCACGACTGCGACAGACGGCACGGTAGAGGTGGCAACAACATCACTTCGCGGTAAGGGAGGGAGCGGTGCGCGTGATGGTTTCATTTTTGCGTTGACCTTAATTCCTACCGTGATGTTTGCGCTAGGTATGATTGGTGTACTTGAGCACTATGGAGCGCTTGATGCCGCGCGCAAACTCTTAACGCCTCTTCTTAAGCCTGTATTAGGCATCCCTGGAAATTCAGGACTAGCACTGATTGCCTCCATGCAAAGCACGGATGCTGGCGCAGCGATGACTCGTCAATTGAAAGATGCGGGTTACCTGACCAAGCGTGAAACCGATGTGTTCACCATGTTTCAGTTCACGGCAGGTGCAACCATCGTCAATTTTTTTTCCTCGGGCGCGGTACTTTTTACTTTAACCATGTCAGACGGTTCGTTAGCGGTGACATCGTCAATTGGTCTTGCTATTGGCGTGATCTTCTTATTTAAGTTCATTGGTGCCAATGTCTTTCGTTTGTATCTCAATATAACTGAGGGCAAAGGACCGCAGCGAGACAAGACACAATCCTATCAAGAGGAGCACGCATCATGACCCAGTCTTCTACCAGTAAACCGATGATCACTGACATCTTTGTCGAAGGCGCTAAGAAAGGTTGGCATATTGCAACAACATCAACCGTGCCTAATGTTGTCATGGCGTTTGTGATTATCAAAGCACTTCAAATTACCGGCCTACTGGCCTTGATGGGCGATGTGTTTGCACCTGTGATGGCTGTATTCGGATTACCCGGTGAAGCCGCCGCAGTGCTAATGGGGGCATGGATGTCGATGGGAGGCGCTGTTGGTGTCGTGATCACTTTGTTTGACCAAGGCATTCTCACCGGTACCCATATCGCTATCTTGGTTCCTGCTATTTATTTAATGGGTTCGCAAGTGCAATACATTGGCCGAGTAATGGGCCCGATTGGCACTGAAGGCCGCTACATCCCTATTATGGTCGGCATTTCTATTCTGAATGCTTTTGGCGCCATGTGGGTGATGAATCTTTTACTTTAGGAGGCATGATGACGTTTTCTTTGCAACGCTACCTAGATGAGTTGGCGCCTCTAGTCAATATCGACTGTGGCACCTTTCAACGAGAAGGTATTGAGGTGATTGCGGCCTTAATGGCCGATAAATATGAGCAAATGACAGGATGGCATATTAAGCGAGTGGAATGTGGAGAGGCAGGGATTGGATTGGAAATTCGCAACCAGCCAACCCATCCACATATCGATGTGATGCTGATTGGTCACATGGATACGGTCTTTCCTCAAGGGACGGCGGCAGAGCGTCCCATGCATGTGGAGGACGGCTTCGCATACGGTCCCGGTGTATCAGACATGAAATCAGGCTTGCTTAATATCGTGTATGCACTGCGCGCATTGCCGCAAGCAGAACGTGATGCATTGAGCATTTGTGTCTGCATGAACCCGGATGAAGAGGTGGGTTCGATACATTCCAGTACCTGGCTTGAGTCCGTTGCTCGTGATGCACGCTATGTGCTGGTGGCAGAGGCGGCCCGCGCAGATGGTGGCTTAGTAAAAGCGCGTAAAGGCATGGCGCGTTATAAAATTGCGGTTTCAGGTCGCGCCGCTCATGCTGGTAACGAGCCAGAAAAAGGACGTAGCGCGATTACAGAGTTAGCTCATTGGCTGGTGACCCTCGATGGTATGAAAGATCTAGAGGCCGGTACCAGTATTAATGCTGGTTTGATTGAAGGTGGAGCGGGGGCGAATATTGTCGCTGCTTATGCATCGGCACTGGTTGACGTCAGGTTCTGGGACAACAATGCTTATTGCGCGCTTGATCAAGCCATTCAAGCGCGCGCCTCTCACCCTTACACCCCCGATGTCACCATTGAATTGGTTCGCGAAGCCTATAAACCAGCGATGGTGCCGACCCCTGAAACGGAACACTTGATGGGTATTGTTGAAGCGGCAGCCTTTGAGGAAACCGTGCCTATCCACTGGAAAGCGGTGGGCGGCGGCTCCGATGCCAATAATACCGCAGCATTGGGGATCCCTAGTTTAGATGGATTTGGCCCAGTAGGAGCCAACTTCCATAGTGATGGTGAGTATTTGCAACTCGGCTCCATTGAACCAAGGATCCGCTTGCTCACTCGGGTGTTATCACGTTTAGCAGAGCAAAAAACAGTCTAAACATTGCGCGGCTACAATAAGCGGTAGCCGCGATGGCGTTTCCCATCAAGTGACCATGYCATATTACAAATTAGGGGGGGAGTGGATCTGCTATAGTTGATCGACGCAGTAACACCACTTGTTATTTCTGCTTGCTCATTTACCATAAGAATTAGTACTTGCTAAATTATTGGGTGTATATGTTACCAAAACGATTTTTCCCTATTGTTGCGCCGTTTCTGATGTCAGTGTTAATGGTGACGTTGATGACAGCGGTAATCACCGCTGTGAATACCGGGCTAAACAGTGGGTTTGTTTGGCGTTGGTTAGAGGCCTTTATCGTTGCTTGGCCCATTGCGTTTTCTATTATTTTTGTTTCGTCAAAGCATGTTCAACGATTAGCTCAGTGGTTGTGTAGCCGCGATTAAAGGGTTACAGCACGTGTAGAACCGCGCAGTTTTTACCCTGTTTTTTGGCTTGGTACATGGCTTTGTCAGCATCGACAATTTCACTGTGAGGCATGCCGTTAGGGTAATAAGCAACGCCTAAACTGATCGTGACAGGCTTAGATGCGTGATTAAATAGCGCTAAACTCTGTCGCGCAACCTCTACATAAAAGCCTTGCTTGTGCCAAGGCGCCCTTTGCACTTGAGAAATATTGAAGTATTGCAAATTCCTCGCCGCCAATACGGGCGATAATGGCATCTTTCGGCAATAGAATTGTCGCCGTTTTAGCCACAAAACAGAGCACCTCATCCCCATGAGCGTGACCAAAACCATCGTTAAATGCTTTAAAATCATCAATATCAAAAACCATTAGCGCGATGTCGCCTCTCGTTTTATCCAAGTCATAGAGGTGTTGATAAAAATACCGGCGATTGCGCAACAGCGTTAATGAGTCGGTAATGGCTTGATCTTGAAGCATATCGTTGGCTGTTTGTAGCGCGCGCGTTTTTTGTTTGACCGTTCGCTTAAGTAAGACAATGTAACTGGTAACGATAAAAATACTGATAGCGACTAAAGCAGGAAATAAATGGGTAGGGTAAACCGTTTCAACGTCATAATAGACCCAGCGATTGAGTAGCTGGCGTTAAGTATCGTCATCCAACCAAGCAAATTTATTGTCTATGCGATTAAGTAATGCCGCGTTGCCTTTCGCAAATCCAGCGTGCAGCATCTCCGTATACAGGTGCCTAACAGGGATAAATAGGTTGTGGTTCGTGGTGGTATAAAGGTGATAATTTGCCACTTGTAGGTCGGCCACAAATGCTTGAATTTTTTCAGATAATGCCGCATCAAGCATGGCTTGGTTATTCGGGAAAAGCTGCAATGCTACGTCTGGAAAGTTAGCGCTCATAAACTCTTCTTCGTACCCGCCTTGTACCACGCCAATCTTATGTTCGGTATCACCAGAAAGGACAAAGTCAGCAGACGTGCCCATCATGGATTGACTGAAAAATACTTGCGTATCAATGGCAAATAGAGGCGTGCCAAAATCCATGAATTGCAACCGATCCGGTGACTGAAAGAGCCCAGCGCGCATCAGCTTGACCGGTACGCACTAAATCGATTGACGTTTGCCAATCGGTTAATAGAAACTCGATATCATAGCCATTGCGGTCGCCAACTTCTTTCCAAAAGTCAATCAAGATCCCTCTGGATTCTTGGTTGCTATTGAGATAAGAAAATGGACGCCATGCATGCGAATTAGCCACCTTTAAAACAGGTTTTTGTGACTCAGGTTGTTCGCTGTTATCAGAGTGAGCGCTGGGGCTTATCGATAACAACACGCCAACGCACAGTGTAAAAACAATTTGGCGGGCCAAAACATACAACGCCCCAGAATGCAGCATAAATAAACCCTGAATATGGCAATACATTAAGTATGCGGTGGTCATCGCATCACGTCTTTATCATCAGTATATGAATAAATTCTTAACTTCTGGGATAAATTTGCCTCGTTTCCTGATAACTATAGGGTTCTAAAGACGATCGTGGCTGTTGCATAACATTGAGATTGTTCGGCTAGCCGCTTAAACGGGTGTTAACGCACACAAAGGTCAATGAATCAAATCGCCACTTCTTAATGATAGGTATCGTGCTCAGCGATCACCTGTTCTTTGATAGTTTGAAACGGATAAGATGCAAGAGCGCCGAACCCAGGTATGGCCTTCGCCTTAATTTTGGTATGAAGCGGTGACGATAGGCCGAGTAAAAAGCGCGTTATTGCCGCCGAAGTTGGCGTGCCGTCGCAAGCAGCCGCAAAGTGCTGACACCATGAGGATAACGCTTGCGCATCGATCGCCGGTAATTCTGGGCGCGGAGGTAAATGGGCGATCTCGCCTTGGCATACCGAGCAATGACCACAGGTGGTTGGTGCCGCATGATCACCAAAATAGTCGGCAAGGCGCTGACTAATACAGGTTGAAGAAGATAACAAGGTCAGTAATTGGTTGATACGGGCAAGCTCGCTCTGTTCTTTTTTGGCAAAAAGGGCATACAGCGTCTCAGCTTGATCGTGAATATCAATCTCGTGGGTGTTCACGCCAAACACTTGTGTGGCTTGTTGGGTCGCGAGTGATAACCAACCTTGTTCGTGAAAGTACTCCAATGCAGTTAACGCGCGCTTTCTTTCTGCTCCAAAGCGTTGCCACAGTTGTTGGAAATCCATCTTGTACCAGGTTTTTGCTTTGATCGCGCATGCAAATAGCTGGGCAACAAATTCGCGTCGCTCACCATGGAATTTGGCCGTAATGGCGGCGGGTGACTCCACACACTGGAATTTCACATCGGCAAAGTAACTGTATTGGCTGGTGATCACGCCGGCCAGTTCTAAATAAACGAGCAAGGTTTTAAGCGGTAAGAGCCGAATATTATATGTCCGTGAAAGACTATGGAGCATGACTTCCCATTGTTGACCGGCCTGTTGTACTTCTTCCAGTAACCCCTGAATCGCCATTTTGTCTGGCGTATCGCCGTAGATAAAATTCTCTAGTACATTCAGACTCGACTGGTTAGCGAGTACCGTGCAGGTCGCCTTGTGACCATCCCGTCCCGCGCGGCCAATTTCTTGGCTGTAGTTTTCAATCGACTTCGGCAAATCAAAATGGATGACACGGCGAATATCCGCCTTATCGACGCCCATCCCAAAGGCGATGGTCGCAACAATACATGGCGATTGGCCCGACATAAATGCCTCTTGTATCGACACGCGAACATCGTGACTCATACCGGCATGGTAAGCTGTCGCGGATATATGCTGGGATTGTAACCACTGGGCGATATTCTCCGCGGTCTGCTGCTGGGTGACATAAATGACGGTCGGCAAATCGGGGTCGTGCTTTAACTGCTCAACCAGGGCTTGCCGCTTATGCGCCTCTTCCACGGCGACCACATTTAGATGCAGGTTAGGACGATAAAACCCCGTTAATGTGGTGTTATTTGCCGGGATGGCAAACTTCGTCTGCATGTCCTCAACCACAGCCGGCGTTGCGGTGGCGGTGAGAAGCAAGACTTGCGGAATATTTAATTGCTGTCGGTAAGTAGGGAGTTTGAGGTAATCCGGACGAAAATTGTGTCCCCATTCAGAGATACAATGCGCTTCATCCACCACCAATAACGAGATCGGGATAGGCGTGATAAACTGGCGAAAACGTTCGTTATTCAAACGCTCGACTGAAATCATCAGTACTTTGATGTCGCCGCGACGGACTTGATCCATCACTTGTTTGGTTTGTTCGGGTGTCTGCGTTGAATCGATGGTGGCCGCTGGGATGCCTTTGCGGGTCATAAATGCAAGTTGATCATGCATTAATGCCAGCAAAGGAGAAATCACCAATGTTAAGTGGGGCAGCTGTGTAGCCGGCAATTGATAGCACAATGATTTACCTGCACCGGTGGGAAAGATCGCACAGGCCGATTCACCTTGCATCACCTGCGAGATCACTGCTTCTTGTCCCGCACGAAATGACGAAAACCCAAAAATTTGCTCAAGTGCTTGTGCCAACATACCGTCTTTCCCCTACTTTTAACCAAGTGTCTGTTTATGAACAGGCGGGAAAAGGTATCGGCTATGTGCCGAGGTTGCAAGCACAGGCGGTATGCGTGCGAGCGACCCCATTATCTTCAATAAGTGGGGTCGATCTTTTCTTAACGGATGCGAGAGCTATCACAGCGCCTTAATCAGTGCTGCGATCTCATCCCACCTTTGCTCATCAATCAACTTGGCGGGCACCATCCAAGTACCGCCACATGCCAGTACAGAGGGCAACGCGAGATAATCGCTCACGTTTTCTTCACTCACGCCGCCGGTTGGCATAAAGCTGACCGGGTACACCGCAGATAGCGCTTTTAACATCGCAATGCCTCCCGACGCTTCCGCGGGGAAAAACTTCAATGTATCAAGACCAAGTTCCATGGCTTGCTCGACCAAACTCGGGTTGTTGATCCCAGGGACGATGGCAATCCCACGTTGCTGGCAATGTTTTACTGTAGTGGGATTAAACCCAGGGCTAACAATAAAATCTGCCCCAGCGTCAATCGCGGCATCGACTTGTGCAAGCGTCAGTACTGTTCCGGCCCCAATCAGTAGCTCGGGATAGGCATCGCGCATTTGGCGGATAGCACTGGCAGCTGCGTCGGTACGAAAGGTGATTTCGGCGCACGGTAAGCCATTGTCGACCAGGGTTTTAGCGAGCGGCACGGCATCGTCCGCATTATTAATCGCAATCACCGGCACAATGCGAATTGCCTTGAGACGTTGGTGTAGTTCAGTCATGGGATTCCCTTATAGTAAAACGCTTAATAGCGCTACGATAACAAACGCGACCAATATTATCGGCATCTATTGAATGCGTTATCAAAAATGAGATCTGGTTAAAATCTCGCTAAGGAGTGGGTATGGCAATTGGCAGTGTGATTGTGATGGGCGTCAGTGGCTCGGGGAAAAGCACTCTTGGCGCAAAGTTGGCACAGCGCTTAGGGGCAAAGTTTATTGATGGAGACGACTTACACCCGCGTGCGAATATCGAAAAAATGGCAACGGGTAAGCCGCTTGATGATCATGACCGAACTCCCTGGCTGGGCCGGATTAGCGATGCCGCCTTTAGTTTGGAGCATAAACATGAATACGGCGTGATTGTGTGTTCTGCTTTAAAGCGCCGCTATCGAGACCAGATCCGAGATGGCAATCAGAACGTTACCTTTTTGTTTTTGGACGGAGATTATGCGTTGATCCTCGCAAGACTTCGAGCGCGCAAAGGGCATTTTATGAAAACCCATATGCTGGATAGCCAGTTTGCGACGTTGGAGGTGCCGGGCATCGATGAGCCTGATGTGGTTCGAGTCGGCATTGATGCAGACATTGATACTGTGGTGACACGCGCAGTGAACGCTTTGAGATACAATGAGGGTGCCGAATGACACATCCGACATGGTTACAAGCTGTCACCGATTAACTCTCGGGGCGTCGCGACACTGATGAGTCTCGATAAAGCCCTATACCAAATATGTATATGCTACATTTAACTATAACATGACTGTTAATTCGTTGTTTAGTGAGTGTTCTATGGCGTTAGATTATATTGCTCTTGGGATGTTGGTTTTTGTGGTTTTAGTTATTTTTTATGGTGTGATTGCGATTCACGATATTCCTTATGAAATTGCGAAAAGGCGTAATCATCCCCAACAAGATGCTATCCATGTGGCAGGCTGGATAAGCTTGTTTACACTTCATACGCTATGGCCTTTTTTGTGGATATGGGCAACGTTATGGCGTGAGGATCGCGGTTGGGGGTTCACGACATTAAAAGAAGAGCAGCATGACATTAATCATCAGGTTACACAGTTGAGCGAGCGAATCGAACAGCTGAAAAGTGACGTTGAATCCCTCAAGCAACAGCAGCAACAACAAAACGACCAAACGATGACCCAAGAAAAGCAGGAGAATGACTAATGGACCTACTGCTTATCATGACTTATACGGCGATCTGCATCGCTATCTTTAAAATATTCAAAATTCCTTTGAACAAATGGAGTATACCGACGGCAATTTTGGGTGGCATTGTGATCGTGGGGGCCATGACGTTATTGATGAATTATAACCATCCGTTTACACAGCTCGGCAAGCAAGTGTTCCCAACAACCCCAATTGTTCCTGGCGTGCGTGGTCGCGTGATCGATGTTCCCGTAAAAGCCAACCAACCTCTCGAGAAAGGCGACGTCTTATTTAAGCTGGATCCTACTCCTTTTCAAACTGAAGTGGACAAAATAGAAGCACAGATTAAAGAGGCAAGTCAGAATGCACTCGGTTTAGAATCCACGGTGTTGGAGGCTGAAGCAGAAAGGCGAAGAGCCGTTTCTGAGCGGGACAAAGCGAAGCGAGAATATGAGCGCTATCAAAAAGGCTTCAATAAAGGTGCATTCACTGAACAGGAGCTTGATACGAAGAAACAAGCTTACCTATCTGCTGAAGAAGCGATCAATGTGGCTGATGCGCGTCTTAATCAAGCCAACCTAGCTTTAAACTCCCAGATAGGGGGCCAAAATACCACTGTTGCGCGTCTGCTTTCAGAGTACAGAAAAGCGCGATTTAACTTAGAGCAAACCGTGACAAGGGCGCCAACGGATGGATTTGTAACACAACTTTCATTACGCCCAGGAATGATGGCGGTGCCTTTTCCCTTATCGCCAGTGATGACGTTTATTCATGATGAGGAGAGAATATTTACTGCCGCATTTAGACAAAACTCACTCCAGCGTTTAGCTCCTGGGTTTGAGGCTGAATTTATTTTTCCTTCCATGCCGGGGAGGGTATTCCAAGGCGAAGTTATCGAGGTATTACCCGCGATCGCTGAGAGTCAATTCCGGGCTCAAGGGAGCTTAATCGGTACCGATGCGTTCAAAGATAACGGGCGCGCGCTGGTGTCGCTCAAACTTGACGATGACGCAATGGCTCATCAATTACCGCTTGGTGCGAGTTTTGAAGTTGCCGTTTATTCGGATCGCGTACACCATGTATCAATAATGAGAAAGATTCTGATTCGTATGAAAAGTTGGCAAAGCTATCTTTATATTGATCATTAAGCGAATGCGATTTGTCATGGCGCCACTTTTCCGCGCAAAGACTTAGTCTGGCTCTTACGCTTTTTGGATTCTACGCGGCGGCGTTGTGACGCTTTGGTTGGCCGAGTTGGCTTGCGTTTTTTCTGCTCCACCATCGCGCTTTTAATTAGTGCAGCGAGGCGTTCTAACGCGTCTTCTCGGTTAAGCTCTTGGGTGCGGTAGTTTTGCGCTTTTATCACCACGACGCCGTCTTTGGAGATGCGTGAATCGGACAGCGTCATTAAGCGTGCTTTGTAGGCATCAGGCAGTGACGAGGCTTGAATATCAAAGCGCAAATGAATGGCACTCGACACTTTATTGACGTTTTGTCCGCCTTTCCCAGCGGCGCGGATGGCCGTGAGCTCGATTTCACTGTCGGGAATCGCTACTTTGTTGGATAGAGTCAGCATACGGCCTCAAATATTAACAAGAGGCGCGCAGTGTACATAGCATTAGGCCTGTGGCGCAAATAAGCCAGCAGGCCGAGTCTTTTTGAGTCGTTAATCGGCACTTTAGGGTAAATCAAATACCAGTGTTTGGCTGATTTCGTTGCTGACATTACTAAAGGTGACATGACGGGTATCTTCGACTTTCGCGCCATCACCGGGAGAAAGAGGCGTGTTTTCAACCTGAAGAGTGCCCACGACTTGATGCACATAGGTATGGCGTCCTGCCTCCAAAGTGAAGGTAACAGACTCACTCGGCGCCAAGACAAGTTGCAGCAAACGTGCCTCTTGTTTTATTTTTAACGAGCCATTCTCACCCGTTGGCGTCGCAATGACGGTAAAGCCGGCTTGGTTGCCAAAATCTTTTTGCTGATAGCCCGGCTCTCCGCCTCTTTCGTTAGGTTCAATCCAAATCTGTAAAAAGTGCAATGGCTGGGATGACGAGGCATTATATTCACTATGATAAATACCACGCCCAGCCGACATCAGCTGGAATTCGCCAGCGGGTAGAGTTTGTCGGTTGCCTTGGCTATCTTTGTGTTCTATTTTCCCTTCCAGCACCAGACTGATGATTTCCATATTACGGTGTCCATGGGTATCAAAGCCTGCGGCGGGCGAGACGATATCATCATTGATCACACGCAGTGCAGAGAAGCCCATGTGCTGGGGATCGTAATAGCTACCAAATGAAAAAGTATGGCGGCTTTGTAGCCAGCCAAAGTTGGCCTGACCGCGATCGCTGGCATGACGGACGGTAATCATAATGCTTCTCCTCACTGATTCGATGCTGAACAGCGGTGACGCTGAACAATAGCTGCAGTGTATAAACAACAACGCCGTGCGAACACGGCGTAAGATTGAGCATCTTGTTCTAAAACATTGAACGAGTATCGTGCAGGAGATATAGCACGCATCAGATAATGTACTAAAGCTTAAATGTTTCCATGCGTGTTTTTAAGTTATGCGCAAGATTGCTGATTTGGTCACAGGCAATCGCTGTTTGCGTTGCCCCCTCGGCCATTTCCGTTGAGGCACTATTAATGTTCTCAACGCTGCGGTTAAGCTCGTTAGAGACAGAGCTTTGCTCACTGCAGGCGGTAGCAATTTGGGTACTGCGTTGGGCGATATCATCAACAGAGACTTCAATTTCCCGCATTTGTTCGCCGGTATCGCTGACCGTTTCTACACATTGCGTAATGCCTATTTGGCATTCATGGCTGGATTCGCGGACCTTAGTCGTGTTTATTTGCAGTGTCTCGATGGTATTAACGATTTGCTCGGTCGATTCTTGAGTACGCTGTGCCAGTGAGCGAACCTCATCGGCTACCACAGCAAACCCTCGGCCTTGCTCACCGGCACGGGCTGCTTCTATCGCCGCATTCAAAGCAAGTAAATTAGTTTGCTCGGCAATACCACGAATCACATCAACTACGACATTAATGTCTTCGGAGCTTGTTTTAAGTTGTTCTGTTAACGTCTCTGAGTCTTGCATCAATCTAGATACGCGTTCAATAATGCTAATCGCATCGGCTAATGAACCACTCCCTTTTTTTGCTATATCTGCTGCCGAATGCGCTGATGTTGCGCCTTCTTCGGTATTTTGTGCCACTTGACTGACAGCGGCTTGCATCTGGGTCATCGCAGACGCCACCGATCCAAGCTCTTGCTGCTGGTTTTGCATACCTGACGCATTTTGAGATGAAATCGCACTCACCTCTTCAACGGCGGCAGTTAGCTGAATGGTAGAATCGTTAATTTCTGATACCAATCCGTGAAGATTGTTTTGCATCGTCACCAATTCTTTGAGTAAGGAGCCAAGCTCATCTTTGGACAAGTCCTTTTCATCAAATTTGTTGTTGAGCTGACCTTTGGCAATACTCGATGCAAACGCGAGCGCTTTATCAATTGGGCGAGAGATAGCGCGAGAAAGCAGAATAGATGCAGCCATAATCACTAAAATGATCACAAGTGTTCCAATGGCTGCATTTATCTGAGCGGTGGTTGCTGCACTCTGGGCTTCTGCCCCAATTTGCTTTACTAAGTCATCGTTTAGTTCGAGTGTGTTATCCAAGCTTTTTAGCGCATCGGAATAGGTCCCAAAACTGGCTAAAACGACTTCATTCGCTTTGTCGGGATCGTCATTTCTTAAAAGCTGGTTATAAGACTGGGTTTCCTTAATATACTGATTCCACGTTTTCTTAAACACATTAAATGATTGTTTCTCTTGTGATGTGAGGTCCAGAGCTTGATAAGCTTTGATCCCAGCTTGTACATCGGCACGCCATTGGTCGAGATCGTTTAACCATTGCGATATTTTTGGGTTACCGCTGTTTGGTAGCAGTGAAAATTCATCTTTCCGGACTTTGGTGATGTCGACCTGAATGCCTTTTAATATTGATACCGAGGGAAGACTTTTGTGTGAAAGTTGTGTGATGTCTTTACTTATCGTGGATAGGCCGAGCATAAACATGATGGCAACGGAGGCAAAAACGATAAAAACGGCAATAAAACTGAGCCCTATTTTTTTGACAACACTAAGATCTTTCATCATCTGCTTTCCTGTTCATCGCGCTTATGAACTAGCGCAAAGGTGTTTTGTAACAACGTTAAGCTAAGCGTAGACGATTTAGATGATAAAAATATTATTAATTGTGAGAGAAGGATATAAACACGCTGAGGGAAAACCGAGGAGTAACTTGTTATGAAAGCGGGCCGTTAATCTTGAATGCTATTAGACCCGCTTTTCTGGGGGATGCGTGCTATTTCTTTGCTGTCAGTTCGAGAGGACTGCACACGATTTGAGGTGTTTAAAAGTAAAAATAGCTAGTAATGTGACCACTGATCTCTTCGTTCTCCCAGTGCTGGTAGCGTGCTTTACTGCGAATAGACCAATCATCGGTGACGCGCCAGTGCCAAGTCATATCGACTTGTGATTGTGTCAGGGAGGAACGATTAAGCAGCGGCAGATACTGTGCTTGCACGCCGAGACGATGGTCATCAGCAAGTTGCCATAGCAATCCTGATTCTATGCCGGTTGCTAGATTAAATTGGTTATCGCTGGCGTCGCCATGAGTTAATGCTGTTGACCACAAAGCGTAGGCATGTAAACCGTCACTTTCTCCCCACGACTGACCTACGCCCCCTTGGGCAAACCAACGGCTATCTTGTCTCTCTGTGCCTGGTAAACGGTCAAAGCCTGCACGGATATTCCACGATAGACTAGAGAAAACCCGTTTTTTCGGCGCGATTGTCATTGCATCGATCAGATAAAGCTTATCCAGTTGCGTATTACCGTTTTCATCCTGACTGATAGCGACATCAACAAAGCTGATTTGTGCGCCGGGCACAAAGCCATCTTGGGGATCCATTAAGTCATGGTATGCCGCACGCCATTCAAGCGAGAGGGCATCGGGACCGTATTTTGCGGTTCTTGCTCCAAAACCAATACGTGTAGAGCCGTGCCCTTTATCCGGCGATACATTGATATTAGCTACGGACTCAAACGGAGAGGCTGCACTGACTTGGCTGCGCATGCTGAGTAATTTAGTGAGGCGCTGCGCATAGGGATCTCTAGGAAGTGCTTGATCATAAAAATCAAAATTGAGCCACTCGTAAGCAAATTCATAAATAGCGGCCAATTGCTCGTCAGTATATTGCTGATGGTCAGGGAAATGGCCACTTTTCGCTTTTTTCGCGGCTTCAAACACCGCAGGAGAGGCTTGTTGCGACATATTTAATAGGCGAGTGCCAAACGAGGCACGAAAACTCGGTGTCTCAATCAAGTCATTACTGGCTAGCGTTTTTACTGTATCTGACGGGATCGCTTGAAACGGGAAATCATCGACCAAACTTAAATCATCGCGAGCCAACTGAAGCAATGCGAGCAGTTGGTATGAGCAGTTTTCGTCAAGAAAGTAGTAATCGAAGGTCGCGCTTTGCATCTCCCACAAATGCAGCAATACACGATTTACCTCTTGCTCGGACAAGTTAAGGGGATATTCCCAAATATCTCGCGACTCAATGTCGTTATACTCGCGAACCTTACGATAATAAGGCATCACAGTAAATTGCCCCGGGTAAGCGCCAAACAGCCCCTTTGCGGCATACATGGCGGCATTGTCATCTTGGCTGGGTTCGGCAGCAAAATTGACTGCAAATGCCACCAATTCTTTATTTCGTGTTTGATCTTGTGCGTCAATTCGCAACAGCGTATGGCCAAACATTGATGAGGGATTGTTCATAAATGCCGTTGGAAAAACCAGCGTCATGCCATCTGGATCAAGCACCTTTTGCCAACGCTCAAGTTCAGGGCAATCGAGTTGTGCAGTGCGTCCTGCTTTAGACTCGAGCCATGTAAAACGCGCGGGATATTGACACCTTGCTGCTTTTGCAACGGAGGCATCGGCATGGTAAAGCGCATTAATTGTCGCTGCTAGCTCTTGTTGCGGGTGTGTCTTTCCGTTAGCGGCAAGGAAAAAATCTTCTGAATCAACCGTACTTTCATAGCCTGATAACGTGTTAGGTAGATAGTGAACCAGTTTTAGCCAGTATGCTTGGTTGGCCAAGGAGGGAATATCAAAGTCACTATTTTTCGTAACAGTAGCGGTCTTAGCAAACGTAGCCGTGTTGGTAAAATCAGGCGTACTCGCAAAAGCCGGCGCGCTAAAGAGAGAAAGAATGATGAGACTAAGACGAACAAATAGCGAGGTGCGAGAATGAATAAGTCTCATATCAGTACAACGATTCACGTCCAGAAACATGAAAGTGCCCAAGTAGGGCACTTTCGTACTTAATAACCGCCACTATTTGGCGGATAACCGTCAAGCGTTATACCGCTTAAATTTTATACGTTGAAAGCTGCTCGTTTTGCGCTACAACAGTATTTAGGTTGGTCAGTACTTCTTGTGAAGTGACTTGATCAGAGGTTACGATCGATGCAAAGTTTTGCTTAGCAACGTCGTTAAATGCTGCTTTGTCTGCATCTTTGATGCCCCAAACTTCAGAAAGCGTTGCCAACGTTTCGCCTTCGCCGCGTGCGATATCACGTGCTAGGTTATCCATGTTTCCGTCAATGAACATGGCTAGCTTCTGCTGCGAATCAATGGTGCCTGTGCCATCACAGCCTAGCGTACCAAAGGTGATACCAAAGGTTTGGTTACCAGAGGTGCCGTTTGTGGTGGCGCCGAGTACTTTGTAAACCTTTCCTTGTTGACCATCAAATACCATTGTGCCGAGACCACAGCCGATATCTGAATCTGCCAGTGCCGCGCCAGAGAGTGGAAGGGTAGCAAGTGCAGCAATAGCGATAAATTTTTTCATGGTAATCCTTTTGATTAAAAGTGTTGCGACTAGAGTTTACCTCATAATAGCTTCTCAAAGGTGRGATTATTAGGCAGGAAAACCCTAAAAATTTGGTACGATGATTATATTGACTGTTTTGTATAATTTCAACGACACCTTTGCAAACGTGGGATTAGCTGCTTAAAGAAAGAGAAATAGCGAGCTATAATACTTTATGCGGGCCAAAGCACTCATAGTGGAACTGTTCGTCAGGGACGCCCAAGGCGCGTAGTTGGGTTTGGACATGCTGCATAAAGCCAACTGGGCCGCAGAGATAGACCTGTACCGTGACTGGACTGAACGTACCGCTCACCGCAGTCAGATCCATCCATCCGGTATGATCAAAGTCTTGTCCAAGCGTATCCGCGGGTTGAGGTTGGTTATACCAAATGTGCGTCTGAATATGCCTGTGCTGACGCGCGAGGTTGCGGACAGGATGATTGAAAGCATGCAGTTTGCCGTGCTCGGTAGCATGCAGCCAAGTGACGGGCGCATCATGTTCGGTAAGGCTTTCTAACATCGCTAACATTGGCGTTACGCCCACCCCGCCAGAAATTAATACGACGGGCGTACCCTGATCCACGTTCAGTTTGAGATCGCCCGCCGGTGGCGTGAGCATCACAGTACCACCAACAGCTAACTCATCATGTAAGTAGTTGGAGACCTGACCGTGTGGCTCCCGTTTTACCGAGATCTGATAATGCTGGCCGTTAGGCGCGTGTGACAAACTATATTGGCGAATTTCTTGATGTTCAAAACCGGTATGATTAACGACGATGCCAATGTATTGTCCGGCCGTAAAAGGCGCGATGAGCTGACCATCTTGAGGGGCAAACACAAAACTGGTGACCTGCTCACTTTCAGGGCGTTTTTCAATCAAAGTAAAGGCTCGCTGCCCTTGCCAGCCACCAGTTTGGGTGTAGCTATCTTCATAAAGCTGCTGCTCTTTGGCGATAAATACATCCGCGAGCACTTGGTAGGCTTCAGCCCACGCATCGAGCACGGCTTGTCCCGGCGAGAGTAGCTCATCAATGGTGGCCAATAAATGCTGACCGACAATCGGATAGTGCTCAGCTTGGACCAGCAAGCTGGTATGTTTGTGAGCAATCTTCTCTACCGCACCCAGTAAAGCAGGCAAGTTGTCAATGTTCTGTGCATAGGCACAAATCGCGTTAAACAGTGCTTCCCGCTGATCGCCATTTTGCTGGTGGCGGAGGTTAAAAATATCCTTTAACTCGGGGTGATGGTGGAACAGTCTTTGGTAAAAGTGGGTTGTCAGCTTCGGGCCTGTTTTGGCGAGCACAGGGGCAGTTGATTTAACAATATCAATGGTTTGTTGGCTTAACATCAGCGCCTCTCTAAACATGTATATTTAATGCATGTTTTAAGTTGTATCTCAAATATATCTTTTAATCAATCGAAGAATTACAATTTGACTGGGTAGTAAGAGGTACACATGCAACTAACCAGCTTTACAGATTACGGACTTCGCACCTTGATTTTTCTGGCATCCTTGCCAGAGGGTGAGCTTACCAACATTACCGAGGTGACGCGCTTGTTTGGTGTGTCGCGCAATCATATGGTGAAAGTCATCAACCGTTTAGGGCAGCTGGGGTATATTCAAACGGTGCGTGGGAAGAACGGTGGTATTCGTCTGCTGCAAGCGCCGACAGCGATCACGGTGGGGCAAGTAGTGCGCGAGCTTGAACCGTTGGAACTCGTCAATTGCTCGGTCGAGTTTTGCCATATCACTCCAGCATGCCGTTTAAAAGACCGATTAACGAAAGCCAAACAAGCATTTTTAAATGAGCTGGATACATGCACCATCGATGCACTTATTAACGACAATCGCGAGTTAATGATCCTACTCACCCGCCCTTAACACGCAAGGACAGCATTAAGTGAACTTATGGCAAATCAAACCGCAACGGATACCTCATCGAAACAATCTGCCGTGAATCGCAACAGTAAAAACCTGACTATATTGTGGGAGCTTATTGCGTTTATCCGCCCTTACCGTTGGCAAGTGAGCGCGGCATTGCTGGCTTTGGTTTTTACCGCATCATTAACACTCTCCGTCGGGCACGGCGTTCGACTTTTGATCGACCAAGGCTTTGCACAGCAATCACTGGTTGAGTTGGGCAATGCGGTACAGTTTATTTTGCTGATCACGGTATTCATCGCGATCGGCACCTTTTTCCGGTTCTATCTGGTGTCATCGGTGGGTGAACGGGTCAGTGCCGATATTCGCCAAGCGGTGTTTGATCATGTGATTGATCTGCATCCGAGTTATTTTGAAACCCACGGCAGTGGCGAGATCATGTCGCGGATCACCACAGATACCAGCTTACTGCAAAACATCATCGGCTCCTCTTTTTCCATGGCGATGCGCAGTGCGTTACTGTGTGTGGGCGCTATCATCATGCTGTTTGCCACCAATATTAAACTGACCTTAATTGTGCTGGCCTCCGTGCCTTTTATTTTGGTGCCAATACTTATCTATGGCCGTCGCGTGCGGGCGTTGTCGCGGCAAAGCCAAGATTCGATGGCGGATGTAGGCAGCTATGCCGGTGAAGCCATCACCAATATTAAAACCGTGCAAAGCTTCGCGGTAGAGGATCACGCCAAAGCTGCATTTGGGCAAGAAGTGGAGCGTGCCTATCTCATCGGACGCGAGCGCGTGAAACAAAGAGCCATTCTCATTTCCGGGGTGATCGTGATTGTGTTCAGCGCGATTACAGGGATGTTATGGGTCGGCGGTCGCGATGTGATTCAAGGCACTATGTCGGCAGGCGATTTGGGCGCTTTTGTATTTTTCGCCATCATGGTTGCCTCTTCCATGGCCACCTTGTCGGAAGTGCTGGGGGAGTTGCAGCGAGCGGCTGGCGCGACAGAGCGCTTGGTGGAACTTTTACACGTGCAAAGTCATATTCGTACTCCCGCTACCTCACCGATTACCGATGCCCAATCACTGATCAGTGATATTCGCTTTGAAATGATACATTTTCATTATCCCACTCGTCCACGCCAGCCTGCGATTGATGCACTGAGCTTACATATTCAGCCTGGTGAAGTCGTGGCTTTAGTGGGGCCGTCGGGGGCCGGAAAAACGACGGTCTTTGAGTTACTGCAACGCTTCTACGATCCGCAGTCGGGTGCGATTACGCTGGGTGGACAAGATATTCGCAGCTTGTCCCCGCAAGCCTTGCGCCAACAAATGGCATTGGTGCCGCAGCAACCGGCATTGTTTAGCGATAATGTGATAGGAAACATCTGCTACGGCAGGCCAGACGCCAGTGAGCAAGCGGTGAAAGAGGCGGCAGTTCAAGCGCATGCTGACGGCTTTATTCAGCAATTACCGGACGGCTATCACAGCTTTTTGGGCGAGCGTGGTGTTCGGCTTTCGGGCGGCCAACGACAGCGGATTGCAATTGCCCGCGCGATTCTTAAGGATCCAAAGATTCTATTACTTGATGAAGCTACCAGCGCGCTGGATAGCGAAAGTGAGCATGCGGTACAACAAGGATTGGCCACCTTGATGCGCAATAGAACGACCTTGATTATTGCTCATCGTTTGTCGACTATTCAACATGTTGATCGCATTGTGATGATGGATCAAGGTAAGTTGGTGGATGTGGGCAGTCATACCGAGCTGTTGGCACGCTGCCCTTTATACCAGCGCTTGGTAAAACGGCAATTTAACCCTTCTTCAAGTCACTAAGCCTTGTTTTCCAAGGCTTTAATTTGTTGGTCAATCTTTTCCGCTTCTTCGGTGAGTAGTGAGTAACCTCTGATATCGCCATTGCGTTGAGCTTCAAAGGCTTGTTGTTGTTTGGCGTCGTACTGCTTTTTTAGCTTTTTAACCGGATTCGGTTTTAGAAACGAGAACATAGTGGATCCTTTTAGATAGATGACTGCCTTCACTACGACATTAACCTACACTTAGATGACCGATTTATTGGTCATGTGCAAATTGTCGTGGTCAAGAAAAACTGGCCACCGGTTTATAGTTAATCCAGTATTTTTTCTCTGCCAGGTTCGGACTCATACCGCTATTATGCTGATGTGGCCTAAGTTGGCTGTAATACCAGGGCGAGATAGCGAACGTTTTTTGGTCAAAAAACGTTCGCGATCTCGCCCTGCTTCATTACCGGTGGTAAGCGGTAAATAAACCGGTGAACCCCTACTCGACATCACTGAGATCCACACACCATGGCATCAGATCTGACATATCATCCGATGGCGACCGCTTGGGT
Organism: Salinivibrio sp. IB643; assembly: GCF_001996105.1. Lineage (NCBI taxonomy): Bacteria > Pseudomonadati > Pseudomonadota > Gammaproteobacteria > Vibrionales > Vibrionaceae > Salinivibrio > Salinivibrio sp. IB643. The sequence goes on along the minus strand of NZ_MUFF01000022.1, from coordinate 10,839 downwards.
AATTCAGCGAACAGGTGCCGGAAGTAATAATAGGGATTGATGTCATTGGCACGGCATGTCATCACCAAGCTATACAGATTAGCACTCGCTTTTGCTCCACCGACAGATGTCGAGAACATCCAGTTCTTTCGACCCGTGGCGAACGGGCGGATGTCTCGCTCCGTCACATTGTTGTCGATGCTAATGCGGCCATCTTCCAGATAGGTCAGCAGTTTGGGCCACTGATTTTTCGCATACGTGATGGCCTGGCCTAAGGTGCCTTTGGGTAACACATGCATGCTATCAAGCCAGCGTTTAAAGTCATTTAACAGAGGCAGACTTTCTTGCTGTCTGAGTTGTTGCCGAGCCTCGGCCGATAAGTGTTTCCCGCGTCGCTCGATGCCGTAGAGCTTGTTGATGAAGGTGANGCAGTTTGGGCCACTGATTTTTCGCATACGTGATGGCCTGGCCTAAGGTGCCTTTGGGTAACACATGCATGCTATCAAGCCAGCGTTTAAAGTCATTTAACAGAGGCAGACTTTCTTGCTGTCTGAGTTGTTGCCGAGCCTCGGCCGATAAGTGTTTCCCGCGTCGCTCGATGCCGTAGAGCTTGTTGATGAAGGTGATATGTCAGATCTGATGCCATGGTGTGTGGATCTCAGTGATGTCGAGTAGGGGTTCACCGGTTTATTAACCGCTTACGGAAAAAACGTTCGAACCAGCGCTCTAAGCCTAATCCGTTCCACATCACCACATCCGCACCTTGCGCGCGCAGAATATCTCCTGGAGTGGGTTGGTAATTGTGGATCTCCGCGCCGGGTTTAGTGAGCGACACTACCTCGGCATGCTCGCCCGCTACGTTGGCAGCCATATCCGCGAGAATGGTAAAGCTGGTCACCACTTTTAACTTGTCCGCGTGTTTTAATTGGTCGGCGTGCGCCATCGGAGAGAGCAAGATCGCCGCAATAATTAGCAGGTGTTTTCTCATAAGCGTTAATCTCATTCATTATGCGTGTGACTACGGCGAGAGGTCGCCAGCCGATCATGCGTTAAAAATAACGTTTATGATAATCATTCTCAATTTAGTGTTGTTAAAAAGAGCACACGAGGCGCCCTGTCGTCACGTTTCCTGTGATCTTTTACTAATCACGAATGGTGTCGTAGCGCGCCCATTCCATAATGGTCCAATCTTTTTCTTGGGCATGCAGGCTCAAGTGCGGATCAGGGTTAACCGCAAAAGCGCTGTCAACTTGCTCAAGCAAGGGGACATCCCAATGTGAATCACTGTAGCCGTAGGTATGGCCTACGGTGTCATGACGGTCAGATAGCCACGCCTGCATGTAGTCGTGCTTGCCACGATAATCACGCACGCAATGCGATATGCTGCCCGTATACACGCCATTTAATGTTTCAAGCTCAATCGCAATCACGGTATCGAGTTTGAGCAGTTTGCCAATCGGACGCGCTAGGTGGGTGGCGGTGTTGGAAACTAACACACAGTGATCGCCGCGGTTGCGATGCCACTCGATACGCGCTAATGCTTGTGGTACCACCACGGGAGCGACATGCTGATCGATAAAGTCGGTGGCCCAAGCAGCCACGGTTTGAATCGATTTTCCTTTGACCGAGATTAGCTGTACTTGCATATATTGCTCAAGGTTGATGCGGCCTTTTTTAAAATCCAAATACGCCCGCTTTTCTTGATCGACCACGTTTTGCGGGGCGAGATCATGCTGGCAAAGGTATTCCAGCCACGCTTGTTTGGTGTCGGTAGCGACCAGGGTTTCGTCTAAGTCAAAGAATGCAATGTTAATAGGTACTGTCATAGCTAAACTAATTTTTCTGTATTATTGCCGCCATCGTAACTAAAGACTTTGACGAAAAGGTTTCAGTGTTGATGCGACAAAAAAGCCTTGGCATGTGGCCAAGGCTTTTTTAGTTTACTGAGTCTAGCAAGTTACTGGCGAATGCCTTCTACGTGCAGCTCCATATCAACGTATGTGGCAGGGCCCATAGTGGGAATACCAAAGTCTTCTAGCTCCAGGCGGGTGTTACCCATAAAGCCAGCGCGGTAGTTGCCCCAAGGATCTTCACCGTGACCGATGAGTTCAGCGTCGATTTCAATTGGCTTGGTTTGGCCATGCAAAGTGAGATCGCCTGCAATGGTCATCGAGCCGTCGCCGTTGTCGGTTACGTTGGTGCTTTCAAAGGACGCTTGGCCATATTCGCCTACATCCAAGAAGTCACCACTACGAATGTGCTTATCACGCTCAGCGTGGTTAGAATCAATACTGGTTGTATCAATCGTCACCGACACACTTGATGCGCCAATGTTATCTGGGTCGAATTCAAACTGGCCGTCAAACGTATTTAAACGACCTTTGATAAAGCTGTAGCCTAGGTGTGGCACTTTGAAGTTGACCGAGGCATGTGCGCCTTTGGTGTCAATCATATAAGTGTCTGCCAGTGCAGGCCCAGATAAGAGTGTCGCGGCGCTCATTCCCATGGCTAACATGAGTTTTTTCATTTCGGGTTTCCTCCGATCATCTTCCGTAACGTATTATCTTTATCTTTAAAATGATGTTTAAGTGCCATAATGGCATGGCCTGCTGCTAACACAATCAAGGTGATGGCGACGTAGTAGTGTATATCGCCAGCAATGTCTGATTGATTGGGAAACAGCTCCCCTGCGCTCGGCACGGTAAACCAGGTGAATACTTCAATCCCGCGTCCGTCTGAGGTTGAGATCAAGTATCCAGAGACAAACAGTGTGGCAAGGAGCAAGTAAATAGTATGATGGCCTGCTGTTGCCGCTTTACGTTCCCAAGCCTTACCTTCAACGGTGGGCATAGTGTGTGTTGCTTTCCACACAAGTCGACCAACAGTCGTTATCGCCAGTAATATACCTATCGACTTGTGCCAGTGTGGCGCAGTTTGATACCAACTACTGTAGTAGCTCAAGTCGACCATCCACAATCCGACAGCGAAAAGGCCAACGATAACGAGACTCGATAGCCAGTGTAGCGTACGCATAACGCGATCGTAGCTATTTTTCGGTGTCATTTGTTCCCGCTCCCAATTACTAATCCAACACAGTATATAAGGTGAACGGCAATATAGAAGCTGTTCACCTTGAACATGATGTTCGAATAATTCTAACAAACTCTGTGCGGTGTTACGACTCGCTAGCGGTCCAGCTTAGGCTTAATGAGACAGAGTCGGCAAATCTGAGTGCATGCGGCTTATCAATGGTCACTTGTGCGTAGCGCACCCAGTGATGATCACGTGTAATCTCTAAAACACCCGCAACCAGCTTTTCGAGTAAGAGAAAACGTCCGTTCTCAACATAGTCAATAATCGCTTTGGTTATATCTTTGTAATTGAGTGCATCATCAACGTTGTCTTCTTCACACGCCTTGTGGCCGGGATAATGAATCTCGACATTGATGACTACGTCTTGTTTTTTCTCCTGCTCGTCAGGATTAAACCCAATGTAAGTACGTAGGCGTAGGTTGGTTATTTTAATCACAGCGTCGTTCATAGTCGTTTCCTGGTCACGAAAGTTAGATAAGATGGCGGCCGCCATCAAGTTTGATGGATTGGCCAGTCATATGTTGACTCGCAAGGATAAATTCGCATGCATTCACCACTTCTTGCTCACCGGGGACCGATCTTAATAGTGACTTACAGCGTGCTTTTTCTCGATAGGCTTCATCATCGCCATCATTAAACATGATTAATGCTGGTGAAATACTGTTCACTTTGATTGATGGTGCCATTTTCTGTGCAAACGAGAGGGTAAGATTTTCGAGCGCAGCTTTGCTGGTGGCATAAGCGGTGTGTTTGGCACTGCCTTTTTGCGCGACATAATCGGTGAGATGAATAATATCACCCTGTTGCATCCAGCGGGGCGCGGCCATATTGATGAGATAAGGGGTTTTTGCATGGATTTGCATCATGTTATCAAACAGCGATGCAATATCTTGGCTGTGTTTCTCACTGTCCCAAGATGACGCATTGTGGATCAATGTATCGAAAGTGGGATTTAAAGCATCAATGTGGTCGATGAAGGAATAAACGCCCTCATCCGTTGAGAAGTCTGCGTGCAAACAACGCGCGCCCCGCGCTCTTAAATCGGCCACTTGAGGGCGCTCGGTACGATAAGATAACGTTACCTGGTGACCCTGATTGAGAAAGTGGCAGGCGAGTGCGTAGCCAATGCGCTGTCCGGCGCCGGTAATCAATATATGCTTTGTTGTCACGCGTGTTCCTTTGCATTTATGTATGGATGGCATCAATAACAAGGATTAACGGTTCTATTACGTTTCATGCACTTATCGCGATCAAAGATAGCGTCATATTGCACATAACGATAGCATTTACTCAGTTAACTCGCTGATTTCGTGCCATAAGCAACAAAATTGACACCCGATGTCGTGTTTGAAGAAGGGAAAAAAGATGAAAATTTGCCAATGGGCGCAGCACAGTGAATCTGAACGTGTGTATCACGATACCGAGTGGGGCGTACCGACATTTGATGATCAAGCGATCTTTGAGTTCATTTGTTTAGAGGGCGCGCAAGCAGGATTAAATTGGCGGCTAATACTGGAAAAACGGCAGGCTTATGGTGACGCTTTTTCTCACTTCGATTTTTATCAGCTTGCCGCGGTGGCTGAACCAAATATTGCTGAGATCATGGCCAACCATGAGATTGTCCGTAATCGACTGAAGGTGGCCTCTGTGTTTACCAATGCCAAGGCTGCAGTAACGCTGGTGGAACAGTACGGATCATTGGCTAAGGCACTTTGGCAGTTCACTGACGGTGTACCGATTGTGAACCAGCATCAATCAGATGCCGATGTGGCTACTGCGACGGACAAGTCCCGTGCCATGAGTCGTTTTTTGAAAAAGCGTGGATTTAAGTTTGTGGGAGAAACCATTTGTTATTCGTTGATGCAAGCGCTGGGCATGGTCAATGATCATGTCGTCACGTGTCCGCGGTATCAACCCTGTTGCGAACTGGCCGATTCGGTAAAAGAACTATCTCAGAAATCGGGTAACGTATTCTCGCTTCTATATCTTATTGAATAATAGGTATTATTAAAATGAAGAGTAAAAACCATCTGTACTGACGCCAAATTAGATAGCCCATTATCAAGCTAGTGATGCCTCTTATCAAACAACACTGTTGACCTCCGCCCGCCATTCCGCAGCCAATTAATGGATTAAAACAGTGTGATCCAGCGATCATTTACAACTTCATAAGACTCGGTATGCCTGTTAGTCACCGAGTTGCTTGGTGGAAGTAGTCCAAATAGAATCAATGCATTAGCTGAGTGATTTGATCAACAACGCCGTTTAGTTCGAATGAATACTAAATAACTTCAAGTAACGTTAAAGCTAACGTTCCTAAACAAACAGTGAGACTAGAAAGCAAGGTTGTCAGACCGATTAAATTGGCGCATAAGGTAGTATCACCGCCCGATGTCAGTACCATCGCATAACTTGCAGCCGCAACTGGAGCTGCGTTCATAAAGAACAATACCCCCAATTCAACACCCCGAAAACCAAAGTAGTAAGCAAAAAGGGTGAACAGCAGCGGAGCAATTACCAATTTATAGGATGACGCAAACCAAGTGGGCCCTTGATTATTGCGTAACATCTTTAAGTTAAGGCTCCCTCCAGTGCAGATAAGCGCGAGAGGCAAGGTCATTTTCGCTAAGTAATTACCCGTATCTACTATCACATTAGGTAAAGCAAAAGGAGAGATCGCCACGAGTAAGCCTAAGGTAATCGCAATAATTAGCGGATTTTTGGCTAAGTTGGTTACAAGGATTGCAATGTTGATTGAGCGAGTGCCTCTCTTATGAGGCGATAAACAAATAACTGCTTGGATATTGTATACTACCGTGATAACTGCGATATATAGTGCAGCAAGTGCCACCCCTTGACTACCAAACGCATTATCGACATAAGCAACACCAACTATAGATGTGTTCGCTCTAAAGCAGCCCTGTATCAGTACACCATGATCTTTAGAATGTTTAAAAAATAGCTTGGTTGATAGGGTGCAAATAAGAAAAAATGCTACCGTCAAAATGACAGATAGTGTTAAAAAATCGATGGCCTGAAGAAAGTTATGATTTGCTGTAGCGATGCTAATAAATAGCATCGCGGGTAAACCAATCCGAAAAACAAGTTTTGATGCGATATCTATAAAGTGGGGATCAATCCAATTGATACGACGAAAGGTGTAGCCAAGGGTAATTATAAAAAAGATCGGGGCAACAATAGAAAGGGAAAAGGATAGCTGAAAGAGCAGATCCACCATGATTGTTCTTCCTATAAATTAAAGATAAGATTTATTTTGAGCGACAAAACTCAATTGCCTGGGCAGGGCGAGCGCATGAGTGTTCATTCTTCAACCCTTGCCGGTATGCCTGCGGCTAAAACCTGCTCTATGACGCTGGGATTCATGAGACAACGTTTCTTCTTGGCCACCGAGCTGGTGTTGGTCGGCTCAGCCCGCACCATGTTTGAGGCTATGTGTCGCAGACGGGTAAAGTTCTCGGGAATCGCACTGATTTCATTGCTTTTTTCGTCTTTTGTGAGCTGGCCAAGCACCAGATGGTTTTCGCTGGCATCCGCTCGACCCCGCAATAACCGAGCACAATGAAGAAAAAAGCAGGTCGAATAGCGGAAAGGTCATCTCAGCATTCTGGCAATTATCATCAACGGCGCTGAAGTAGTCTTTAAATGTATTTATCTGCACGATATCTATCCCGACCTATTTGATAATCGGCCTATACGATCACACCCAGAGGTGATCGTCGAACCGATCTTTTTGGTTAAAAACGTTCGCGATCTCGCCCTGATTACTTGGGTTTCACTACTTTATTATCCAGTGTAGCAAGAGGCTCATCAAGGTGTGCAGTTAATACCTTAATACCTTTCTCCTCTAGCTCATTTTGAACATGGAGCGGAAAGCCAGTGTCAGTAACGATTGTGTCAAAGTATTTAATGCCGATAGCATGAAACGTTGCAACTCGCCCATATTTGGATGAATCACTAACAAGAATATTCCGTTGTGACGCAGTGGCGACCGCTTTTTTCACGGCAACCTTAGGTTCACTTGGTGTTGAAATCTCCTTTATATTCCATGAAGATGTCGAAATGAAAGCGATATCGATATTCATTGAGGTCAAAAACTCCGCGACTTTACCACCAACAGTGGACTGGTTGGCTTTATCCACACGCCCACCAGTATGATACAACTCACATTCACTGTGGCGTGACAGATAAGCGGCGATCACAAAATCGTTAGTGATCACCAGCAAATCATCACGTTGGGCAATGTGACGAGCAATCTCAAGTGTTGTCGTACCCGCATCAAGATAAATAGTACTCTTCTTCGGAATCAACTGGCTTGCGATGTAGCCAATAGCTGATTTTTCATTTGAATTAAGCACCGACTTCACATCGTGAGATGGCTCGTTGTCGAGTATCTGAGTCAGTTGCACACCACCGGATACGGAAGTTACGTTTTCAACATCTTCAAGTTTTGCGATATCGCGACGAATGGTCATATGTGAGACTTGCAGCCGATCTGCAAGCTCATTAATGCTTATAACCTCATGGGCTGAAAGCAGCGAAATAATGGTTCTGCGGCGCTCTGCTGGGATCATAGTATTTTCCGATATTGTTAAGCACTGCCATATTAATAGCACTATGTAATCTATGGAACATTGAGCTGACCCTTATTTTTATTTACTATTTTAAAACAGGGCAAGAGAAAGAGTTACTTTGCTATTATGCTAGGTAGCCATAGCGAGATTTCAGGCACGAAAGTAATTAACATTAGTGCTGCAATCATGCTGGCGATCCAACCCATGACGGCACGTGAGAGATCCTCAAACCGAATATCGCCAACTTGCGATGCCATAAACAGGTTTGCACCCAACGGCGGAGTCACAAAACCAATGGCTAGGTTGACCACCATAACAATACCGAAGTGAACCGGATCCATACCGATAGATGCAGTAACTGGCAATAAGATAGGCGTCAAAATAACAATTGCGGCTAGAGTTTCTAAGAAAGTACCGATTAACAACAACAGCAAGTTGATACACAGTAAGATTAGAATCTTGTTTTCAGTGATCCCTAAAATGAATTCAGTGATCATACTTGGAATACGCTCAATGGTTAAGATACGACCGAACGCCACTGATGCACCAACAATCACCAATACGGTTGCCACAAGCAGAGCAGACTCTAGTGTCATCTTAGCTAAGCTCTTGAGTGTCAGTTCTTTGTAGTAGAACATACTCAGTACGATGCCGTAAGCGACTGCTACCGCTGCTGACTCGGTAGGCGTAAATAGACCACTGTAAATCCCACCTAAAATGATCATTGGCAGTAGCATCGCTTCCTTTGCCGCACTGAATGCTTGCCAACGCTCAGGCCATGTCGCTTTTCGTGGCGTACCCACATAACCATGTTTCTTTGATTGATACAGGTTATACCCAAGCAAAAACAGACCAACAACAATGCCCGGAACAATACCCGCCATGAACATCGCAGACACTGATTGCCCAGAAACAATGGCATACACAATCATGACTACACTCGGTGGAATGATGACACCAATACCACCAGCTGTAGCAATCATGGCACCAGAATAAGCTTTGTCATAGCCACTTTTAACCATCATCGGGATCATTGTAAGACCGATAGCCGCAACAGTTGCCGAGCCTGTACCAGACACAGAAGCAAAGAAAATACACGACATGATTGCTACCACACCAAGACCACCGGTGTAATGACCAAAAAAACTTTGGCAAAGTGCAAGTAGGCGATTCGAAATACCACCATGACTCATAATGCTAGCCGCCAGAGTAAAGAGTAAAATGGCGATGAGTGGGAATGAATCTAGACCAGACGCTAGTCCTTGAACATAGAAATCGATATTGAGAAATGGGAGATTTAAAATGGCGAGAATACTTGCAGAACCAAGTGCGATACCAATAGGAACCCCAATTGCGATCAGCAAAGTAAGAGACAAAAATAGAATTGGCGTAGTCATAGTTATTATCCAGTTAGGCTTTTTTCGCTACTGCGTTTTTTTCTGAAATATTGAAAAGGATCGATATATCGCGTTTTATGGTGATAGACAGCCTAATAAGTGAAAGAGCAGCACTTACTACAAGACAGGCATAAAGAAAAGCAAGTGAGATTTCCATTGCTGGTGCAAGTTGCCCCAAGCGAAAACTCTTTTCAGTAATTTTTATCGCGTAATAAAGCACGATCCCTTGATAGCTGAGAAAGACTAGATTACTGATTAAGTTAAAAAACTGTTGCGTTTTAACCGGAAATAATTTCACCAATGCCAAGACTCGAATATGACGTCCGTCACGGATCGCATAGCTAATACCGAGATAGATCACCCACACAAATAAAAAGCGAGCTGCTTCACCAGACCAGGCAATTGAGATATTGAATGGACGTAAAATGATCTCTAAAAAAATAAAAGTGAACAAACCAAGAGTAAAGGTAACAATTATGCTAGGCTCGAAGTATTTATCCAGCAGGTTAAACGTTTTTTTCAACATAATTTAAATAGGGCACTTGCATGCCCTCTCCATGATCTTCTAGCGTAGAGATGCAGTCTTCTGCATAATAAAACTGTACAGTCCTTCACCTGTCTTCGCTTTAATTTCTTCCGTGATAACAGAATTAAGCGTTTGTTTAAGTTGCTCACGAGTCTCAGCTGGAACTTCAGTGATAATAACGCCCTCATCTTGTAGCGTTGCGAGTGTGGCTTGGTTTTTCTCTTCAGCTAGAACACGCTGATTAGCAATAAATGCGTCCATCGATTGTTCAACCAAAGCTTTGTCTGAACCAGAGAGCTGCTCCCAAAACTCTGTGTTAGTAAACAGAACGTGGTTACTGTACATGTGCTCTGTCAAAGATAGGTATTTTTGTACTTCATAGAAGCGCTGGGTATAGATAGAGTCAATCGCACTTTCTTGTCCTTCAATTAGCCCCTGTTGAAGAGAGGTATAGATCTCACCCCATGCCAGTGGTATTGGAGAAAGCCCTGCCGATTTCCATGCTTTGATTTGGCTCGGATTTGCTGCTGAACGAATCTTTAGATTATTAAAATCTTCAAGGGTTTCTAGTGGCTTTTTATTGTTGGTAAAACTACGAAAACCAAGTTCTAAATAACCAAGGCCTTTTAACCCTTTTTCATCCATGCTGTTTAGCAAAGCCTGTCCTGCATCACTATCTAGAACACGGTGTGCGTGGTCGCGATCTTCAAACATATAGAAAGTATCAAGCACGTTAAATTGTGGAATAATAGGAGAAAGCAGCACTGATGCCGCCGTTGTCATTTGAAGGTTATTTGACTGAACCATTTCAGTAGTTTCTCGTACACCACCAAGTTGGCCTGCACCATAAATCTCAACCTGAATATCACCATTTGAACGAACTTCAAGATCTTTTTCAAACGCTTCAAATGCAACGAAAAGTGGAGAACCTGGCTGGCTATCGTGTGCAATACGAATCGTGGTTTCAGCAAAGCTAGGTAGAGAAACCATACAGGTTAGAGCAGCTGATAGTGTGGCAATCTTTCTCATGGTAGGGTCCTTTTCAATCTATTTCAGATAGTTTTGTTTTATTTATGTTTTGTGAGTATATGGTTACTCCACCCATAATTTACCAATTATTAACAGTTAACAAGCTTTTAGTAGTGTATTTTCACAATTAAGAACACTTTTTTGAGTGCCATCACAAAAATCAACATTGAAAATACAGGCAATCATGAACCGCTAATCGACCTATATTATTGTTATATATAGG
>NZ_MUFF01000021.1:0-50476 GCF_001996105.1 Salinivibrio sp. IB643 | reverse complement strand
GTCATGCTATGAGGCGTATCTTAACACCTCTAATCAGGTGGCCAAATTCACTATGCCACTACAGTTGTTATAAGCCCAAAAGTTCCCCACATCGTGTTCAACTGCTTTTTTAATACCATTATTTATGTTTGAATCAGCCTTTCTTGATCCCAAATAATCTCTAATATTAGCTGAAAATATCTTAGTTTTATGTTTTTTATAAAGACGAGCTAAATCTCGAGCTTGGATTGCGGTAGAGTAAGACGACCACCCTTCGCTTGAGATTTCATAACCACCAATTGTATTTAGCACAATAGTTTCATTGATCAAGATTGGAGTTTTGCAGTCTTCATACCACTCTTGAATTGTATTAGAACCTACTTCTTTGTGTGAAACGGTAATTTTTCCCCCGAACTCCTGCTCTAGGATGGTGTTAGCTGTATGTTGGACCGTAACTAGTTCGTTCTCAACGTGACCAGATTCTGGGAGGTTATGTACATACCAAATATGAATTGTATTGATCTTGCCATCCGATATCGCTTGTCTTAGATTTATCGCCGCAGACCTAATACGTTCTGGAACATCATTGATATCTCTTTGAAGTAACCAAGCTAAGCCTGTGTTTAGATCACTAGCTTTATTTGCGGGTGCCGTTTCTTTATCCTTACTACAGCAATAGCACTGACCAATTACTGCATAGCCTTCTTCTGAATTGATATAAACGATATCGAGTTTTTTGTCATCTGAACCATCGGTAATAGCGTCAACACCAATGCTAGCGAGGTCATCCAAACCGAACTTCAACCCTAGAGCAAACAAACCAAGAGCATTATCCTTATACTCTGAAAGATCATCCAAGGCTTCATAAGCCGATTTCCAAGTAGACATAAAATACCTTTATTTTTATATAGTTGTGTGAATACTATCACAGGCCCATATGAACACGTAGCATATTTAATAAGCTACATTGGTAAAAATTATTTTCGTAACAAACCGTTGAGGGATGATGAAATTTTCCCCGTAATACAACACAGGGATTCACAACGAAAAGCATTAGAAGAATGGATAACTTTTAGTAAGGTAAAACCCCATGAACAGGATATGAATGAGTAAAAGGTCTATCCAGCAATGGGGCACAAATCAGCTAGCCCCACTCCCCCCAAAACCACCTAGCCCCCTAATCCTTCCGATTCTGGCTCTCTACTTCTTCCGCGAGCATGCCGTAGATCACGATCAGGTTATAACTGACCATACCGAGGACTTGGCCGTTTTCGATCACGGGGGCGCGGCTGATGCCGAAGCGTTCGAATAAACGGGCGCAGTATTTCACATTCATATCGGGGGAGACGCTAAGCGCGGGTTTGGTCATAATTTCATAAACATTCACCCGTGATGGCGCGCGGTTTTTGGCGAGCACTTTTTTGGCAATGTCGTTCATTAACACCAAGCCGAACTCGTCGCTATCATCGCGTTTATTAATAATCAGTGCTTTGACATCTTCTTGGCGTGCAATGCGGATCGCTTCTTCGACCGTGGTGAGCCCATCAATACACACGGCATTGGCATGCATCACATCTCTGACCGTTTTATGTTGTTTCATAACTCGTCCTTCACCACTTCGGTTAATTCTTGCATTTGGTGGGCCACGCCCACGGCATCTTCCACATCAATTTGCACCGCGATGCCACTGCCAGGCGTGGCATCGAACTCGCCCACGTCATTAATGGTTTCGAGTATGGCGCGCGCCAGGTGCTCTTCCACCAGGAAGATAGCCACGTCTCGCTGTACATCCAGCGTGAGGCCTAAAAAGGTTTTTTTCTGAACCAAGCCTTCGCCACGTGCGTTGTTAATAATGGTCGCGCCGGTGGCGCCGGCTTTTCTTGCGGCATCGAGCACCGCATCGGTTTTGGCATCTTCAATAAACGCCATAATTAATTTGAACCGCATAGGCTCTCCTTACGATGAACGCTGTGCGTGCTTTTTTTGTAAATAGGCTGTGATTTGGGCATAGCCCATCACGGTAATCATCGGAAACAAACTGGCAAACGCAATTAAGCCAAACCCATCGAGCATCGGGTTTCTTCCCGGTACGGTAGAGGCTAGCCCCAGCCCCAGCGCCGTCACCAAGGGCACGGTCACGGTTGAGGTGGTGACCCCGCCAGAATCATAGGCCAAAGGCACGATAAACGGCGGGGCAAAATAGGTTTGGATCACCACCACCACATAACCGGTGATGATGTAATAATGGAGCGGATCGCCCACCACAATGCGATAGCACCCTAGGGCAATCCCCATCGACACGCCAAGCGCCACCGAGGCGCGTAAACCGTTTACCCGGATCGCCCCGCCCGAGACTTTGGCGGCTTTGATCGCCACCGCGATTAATGAGGGCTCGGCCACTGTGGTGCTAAAACCTATCGCCGCCGCAAACAGATACACCCAGTAATAAGCTTGCCAGTCGATCTCGCCGCCTGCTTTGAGCACTGCGCCGACAAAATCGGGAGCGGTCAGCTGCTCGGCCATCGACGATCCCAGCGGGAATAGCGCCAGCTCCAGCCCCATTAAAAACAGGCTCAAGCCCAAAATCACATAGAAAAAACCGAGAAAGATCCGTTTGGGGTTGTTGAGCGCTTTGCGTAATACAAACAGCTGAAAGCCAAAGATGATCACGATAATCGGGATCACATCGCGCACGGTGGAGAAAAAGGTGTCGAGAAACAAAGTGAGTGGATTGTTCATGCCACCACCATGCCGTAGGCCATCACGAAGATCATCGGTGACAGAGAAGCAAAAGCAATTAAGCCAAAACCATCCACCATGGGGTTACGCCCTTTGATCACGGTCGCCAGCCCCACGCCAAGCGCGGTGACCAATGGCACCGTGATGGTCGAGGTGGTCACCCCACCCGAGTCGTAGGCAATGCCGATAATGCTCGGCGGAGCGACCATGGTCATTGCCACCACCAGCAAGTAGCCGCCAATGATTAAACGGTGGATCGGCCAGCCTTTCATAATTCGCACCACGCCCAGCACAATCGCAAACCCAACCGAAAGCGCCACTGTGATCCTAAGGCCATTGGCGTAGTTGTCTTTGGCTGCCTCGCTGGTTTTTATCATGCCGCCATTGGCGGCGACATCTGCCGCTTCCGCCGCCACCGCAGTGAGCGCGGGTTCGGCAATGGTGGTGCCAAAGCCAAGTAGGAAGGCAAACGCAATTAACCATCCTAAACTGCCTTTGTGGGCCAGCGAATGTGCCATGGATTCGCCAATTGGAAATAGCCCCATGTCTAAGCCGTATACAAATAAGGTCAGCCCCACCACCACGAGCACCAAGCCAAAGGTAATTGAGATCCAGTTGGGCAGCGGTTGTTGCAGCACAATGACCTGAAAAAAGCCAATCACCAAGATAATGGGTAATAGGTCACGAAAGCTTCCCAGCAATGATTTGAATAACGCTTGCATGTAGGCGACATGACTCCTTGCGTATTAACGGTAAACACGGTGTTTATGTGCCTATTTATGTTAACACTCCCAAACCAGGGTGCGAGAAGCAGAGTAAAAAACTGCGCGATCCAACCGATTTTGGTTGCGGTACGTATCAGGATGCAAAGCAATCACTTGCGCTAAGTCTAAAACCCTCTTAGCGTTACAGTTAGGGATTACAACAACACGTTTAGGACATCAGGCATGAAGATTCTTATTACCGGCGGCACTGGCCTGATAGGTCAGGCGCTGATTCCGCGATTACTCTCTGAGCATCAAGTCACCGTGCTGTCTCGGTCGGTGCAAAAAGTGACGCAATGTTTTGCCAATAGTGTGACACCGCTGGAGCGGCTCGATGATTTGTCGCATCTGAATGATTTTGATGCCGTGATTAATTTGGCCGGTGAACCTATCGCCGATAAACGTTGGAGTGAGCAACAAAAAGGGATTATTTGTACCAGCCGCTGGGGGCTAACCGAAAAGCTGGTTGAAAAAATTYATGCCAGCAGCACGCCACCTCACACCTTTATTAGTGGCTCGGCGGTGGGCTATTACGGCGATCAGCAAGATCGCGCCTTTGATGAAACTTTGATGGTTCATGCCGATGACTTTGCCCAGCACGTGTGTCATCAGTGGGAGAAAATTGCACTGAAAGGCGCCTCAACCAACACCCGAGTGTGTTTGCTGCGCACCGGCGTGGTGTTAAGCGCCGAGGGGGGCGCGTTGAAGCGGATGATGCTGCCGTACAAGCTTGGGCTCGGTGGCCCGATCGGCAAAGGGCAGCAATATATGCCGTGGATTCATATTGATGACATGGTCGGTGCCATTATCTATCTATTGGCCAAGCCTGAGCTCAAAGGGCCGTTTAACTGCACCGCCCCGGAGCCGGCGACCAATAAACGGTTTAGCCAGGCGCTCGCCAGTGCCTTAAAACGCCCGCATGTGTTCTTTGTTCCCACACTCGCGATCAAAACCATGATGGGCGAAGCCTCGCACTTGTTGCTCGATAGCCAGCGCGCCTTGCCGCATGCGTTAGAAGATTCAGGCTTTGAGTTCCAGCACCCCAAGGTGGAAGAGGCGATGCAGTCACTGTTTAAATAGCACTTTTTGCCTTTCGCACAAGCGTGTTACTGGCCAGGTTTTGCTGGACGTTTGATACAAAAAAGCGGGTATCAATTTTCTTGATACCCGCTTTGTTATGTGTAAAACGAGGATGCTTTACACCCGCACCGTGTTAACGCCGTTGCGGGTCAATCAGTTTACCCAGCATTGAGGCGACGGTGACAAACACCAACCCCACTGCTAACACCGGTAGCACCGCCCAAAGCTCGGGATGCAAACGTACTTCCATTTCAAAGCCCCATTTGAGCAGCCCTGCCATCGCCGCTTCAGCGCCAAGCACCGCCATTAACCCCGACACCAAAGCCATCACCCCATACTCACTCCACAGAGTGCGTTGAATACGGGTGCGGCTGGCCCCCAAGGTACGGTAGAGGTTAATTTCCTGCTGGCGTTCGCTCAGGCTGATACGCAGCAAGGTCAGCAGCAGTAGCAAGCCGCTGATCACCGCCAGCCCTGCCAACACAGAGAGCGACAAGCCAATTTGACGCAAAATCGATTGAATACGACTGCTCATGGTGCGTAAATCGAGCAGCGTGACGGTTGGGTATTCCCGCGCCAACCGATTGAGCAATGACGTTTGTGATTCATCAAGCCGGAAGCTCACCAACCAGTTGGCCGGTTTGTCGGCGAGTGTGTCACGATCGAAAATAAAGTAGAAGTTAGGCCGCATGTTGCGCCATTCGACTTCACGAATCGAGTTGACCGTGGCGGTAAAGTCTTGGCCGGTGACGCTAAAGGTGAGGCTGTCGCCAATCTCAATCCCTAAACGCGCGGCAATATCCGCTTCCACCGAGACGCCATTTTCGGTTGGCCAGTCGCCCGCAAGCACCTCATTATGCGAAGGCAAGGTTTCACGCCAGGTAAAGTTAAGCTCTCGGCGCAGCGCTTCATCGGCTTCATCGCGCTCGGCTTCATCGGTGGAAACCTGGTAGCGCTCGCCATTTTTGCCCACTAACCGGCCGCGCACGATCGGATACGCATCGGATCGCATCAAGCTGGCTTGGTCGAGCTCTCCCACGTAGTCTTGTTGCGCACTTGGTGCAATATTCATGGCAAACACATTGGGCGCATCGGGCGGCAGCATCCGTCCCCAATCGGCGAGCAAATCGGTACGCAGCAGCCAGATGATCGCCAACAGCATAAAGGAAATGGCTAGCGCGCCAAGCTGAACACTGCTGGCGAGCTTGTTGCGGGTGATCCGGCTGAGGGCCAATTTCACCGACGGCGCGCGTACGCGCGATTTCACCAGCTTGAGCAGGCCCAAGCCAGCCAATGCGAGCAGCACGATCATCGCTGCCATCGCCGCTAACACACTCCATAATAAGGTGTTATCAAACGCCCACAGCGCAAGCGCGCCAACCGGAATCGCTATCAGGATAGCGGCGGTACCACGACGATGCCGCCCGCTGCCAGCCTGCGATTGCACGGCTGCCAACGCGGGCGCATCCAGTAATTTCAGCAATGGCACGCCCAGTGCAGGTAATGCCACCAGCAAGGCAACCCCTGGCGCGAGCACCCAGGGCACCCAGCCGTAACTGGGCAGCGGTGAGGGCAATACATCGGTTAGTGGTAAACGCAGGAGCACTTCCAACAGGTAGCCGGCGCCTAAGCCCACCACGGTCGCTAACACAAACAATAAGGTCAGCTGACGCGCTAACCAGCGCCGCACCCACTGCTGACTGGCGCCCAGACTTTTTAGCATCGCCACCAAATCGGCGCGACTTTTGGCATAGTGCTGACACGTGAGCGTTAAGGTGGCCGCGGCCATCACAATCACCAGCACCACGGTTAACGACAAGTACTGACGGCTGCGATCCAGCATATCGCCAGTACGATCAGAGGTGTTTTCATCCACCCAGCGCTCGCCGTCTTGCAGCGTATAGCTGTCCCTTGCGGCACTTAAACTTGGCTCATCACCGGTTAAGAAGTAGCGATAACGTACCCGGCTCCCTTCGCGTACCACGCCGGCGGCAGGCACATCATCACGGTGCATCATCACCGCAGGCATTTGGCTAAAAGGATTAAACGACAGCTCTGGCTCGGCGGCCAAGGTGCCACTGACGCTCAGATCAAGATTACCAATCGAGACCTTATCGCCCGGTTTAACATCGAGCAAACTAAACACCCGCTCAGACAGCCATAGCTCACCGGGCTGAATGCGTCGATCACCCGTTAGGGCTTGGCCATTTTGCTCCAACACCAGATCGCCACGCAACGGATAGAGGCTATCCACCGCTTTCACGCTCACCAGCTGCATGTTTTGTTCGCTGAACGCCATGGTGCCAAAGCGGGTTTGTGCTGATACCGTGGTGCCCGCTTGTTTAAAGGTCTCAATTTGCTCGGTGTTTATAGGCTGGCGCGTGCTTAGTACGGTATCAGCAGCAATCAGGTTGCGCCCTTGTTGGGTGAGGACGTTTTCAATCCGATCGGCCAATGCGGAAAGCGCGAACACGCAGGTGATAATCAGCGCCAGCGCCACCGCCACCGGCCATATCTGTCCATGCAAAAGCTCTCGCCACGCCCAGCGGTTAAGCAGTCCATTATTACTCGCCATTGACGTGCTCCTGTAGGTTGCCGCTGTCCATCATCAAGGTACGCTGACAGCGTTTGGCCAGCGCCGGATCGTGAGTGACCAACACCAAGGTAGTGCCATGCTTTTCATTCAGCTCAAACAGTAAATCAATAATGGTTGCGGCGGTTTTTTGGTCGAGGTTACCGGTTGGCTCATCGGCAAATAACACGTGCGGGCGGATAATAAAGGCGCGCGCGAGGGCAACACGCTGTTGTTCGCCGCCAGAGAGCTGTGAAGGTAAGTGTGTTTCCCGTCCTTGCAATCCTACCGAAGCCAGCAGTTGCTTGGCGCGGGTTTCGTCTTCGTTTTCGCCACGAATGGTCAGTGGTAGCATCACATTTTCTAATGCATTCAGTGATGGCACTAAAAGAAAGCTTTGGAACACAAACCCTACCGATTCCGCGCGCAGGGCGGCACGGGCATCTTCGTCCAAGGTGGAAAGCTTGTGCCCGAGCAGATCGACTTCGCCTTCACTGGGCGTATCTAACCCGGCAAGCAAGGTCATAAGGGTCGATTTTCCCGCGCCCGACACGCCCATTAATGCAATCGACTCACCCGCCTCGATTTGTAGCGAGACATCCTGCAAAATGGTAAGCGGCTGTTCGCGTGTCACGACATGTTTTGCAATTTTTTCGGCTCGAATAACAGGAGAGGCCATGTTACGCATCCTTACTTTGTTGTGTTTTTTGTGGGTGAGCAGTGCCAGTGCACAAACGCTCCTCGTCCTCGGTGATAGCCTAAGCGCTGGCTACCAAATGGCAGCTGAACAAGCCTGGCCTGCCAAGCTACCGCGCGCGCTGCAAGATCGCGACCTAGATGTTAAGGTGATCAATGCCAGTATATCGGGTGACACCACAGGCAATGGCCTACAACGTTTGCCGCAACTGCTTGAGCGCCACCAACCTGAGTGGGTGCTGATCGAGCTCGGCGGCAATGATGGCCTGCGGGGTTGGCCGTTCAACCGTATACGAGACAACCTTAAGCAATTGATCAATCAGGCACATACGGGCGATGCCAAGCCGCTGTTAGTACAAATCCAGATCCCGCCCAATTACGGCCAGCGCTATGCGCAAGGGTTTGCTGATATTTATCCTACACTGGCAGAGCAAACACAAACCCCCTTACTGCCCTTTTTTATGGAGTCTGTGATCCAAAAGCCTGAATGGATGCGTGATGATGGCATTCACCCGATGCCGGCCGCCCAAAAATGGATTGCCGAGTTTATGGCAGAGCAACTGGTACCGTATCTGTCACAGCCTGACAGTTAATCAACAATAATCAACCAATAGGGATAACGATGACAGCCACCACCCCTTTAAAAAACGCGATCCTTATCACCGGTTGTTCAACAGGGATCGGTTTTGCCTGTGCCAACGCCTTGCATGCTCAGGGCCACACGGTGATCGCAAGCTGCCGACAAGCGGAGGATGTCACACGGTTGCAGCAACAAGGATTAACCTGCATTCAGTTAGACGTCTCGGACAGCAACAGTATTGATCGCGCGGTGGCCACGATTGATGAAATGACCGGTGGGGTCTTGTTTGGCCTCTTTAATAATGGCGCTTACGGCCAACCTGGCGCGCTGGAAGATTTGCCCACCGACGCGCTGCGCGCTCAGTTTGAGACCAATGTATTTGGCTGGCACCATTTAACCCAAGCCTTATTGCCGATGCTGCTCAGTCATAGCGGGGGACGGATTGTGCAAAACAGCTCGGTGCTTGGCATTGTCGCGCTCAAATACCGTGGAGCCTACAATGCGAGTAAATTTGCGCTTGAAGGCTGGACCGATACCCTGCGTTTAGAGTTGAGCGATACGCCGATTAAGGTGAGCTTGATTGAGCCTGGCCCGATTGAAACAGCGTTTCGTGCCAATGCGCTCAGCGCCTTTAAACACTGGGTCGACCCGAATAAAAGTCGCCACCAGCAAGCCTATCAAAGCCAAATCAACCGTCTTGCTGCAGACGAAGGCGGCAACAAATATACCCTACCCGCCGACGCGCTGGTTGCGCCACTGACGCATGCCTTGTTCTCGCCTCGCCCCAAGGTGCGTTATCGCGTCACTCAACCCACCGTATGGATGGCGATTCTCAAGCGACTGCTCCCTAGCCGTTGGCTGGATCGGGTCTTGCTCAAAGGCAGTTAATGCAACAATAAGCCGTCGCGGTAAAAAATGTGCTGACTGCCTCATTTGTCATACTTTTGTCATAGAGGTGGGCTAATCTAATCGGTAATGACAACAAAGGCTTTGGGCAACGGGGCCTTCTTGTTAACAGGTAGCATTATAAAGAAAAACACAACAACAGGAGCCGGCGGATGACCTTACATCAGTTAAACTGGCTCTGCTTGAGCGTCGCATTGTGCGTGGTGCTCTTGTTCTAACCCGCACGTGTTATTGTTAAAGCGTCGCTTGTTTGCAGACCGACGAAATAGGCCACCAAAAGGTGGCTTTTTCGTTTCTCGCCCCCTTGTCGGCTTTGCACATTCCATCGAGTTTAAACACGCAATTACAGGGCCAGTTGCTTGAATTTCTGCGCGTTTGCCCCCACCCTTAGTGAAAATCCATATCGTCAGGATCCATGATGAACGCAAACTATATCGTCGAATTAACCGAGCATAATTTTCAGCAAATTCTCGAATCATCGTCACGTACGCCTGTGCTGATTTACTTTTGGGCCAATATGATGCCCGAAAGCGTGGAGCTAAAACCCACCGTCGAACAAATTGCTCACGACAGTCATGGCACCTTTACCCTTGCAACCATTGATTGTGAAGCGCAACAAATGATTGCCGCCCAATTCGGTGTCCGTGCGCTTCCAACGCTGGCATTGTTCAAAGATGGTCAGCCAGTGGACGGTTTAGCTGGCCCACAAAACTACGACACAGTGCGCGAAATGCTTGATAAGCACTTACCTAGTCAAGAGAGCCAAGCCTTTGATCAGGCGCGCCAGTTAATGGCAGAGGGCAATTATACCGATGCGCTTGTGATCATTAAGCCGCTGGAGTCCAGCCTTGGCGATAAAGCGGAATACAAGCTTGCCCTTGCAGAATGCTTGGTAGAAACCCACCAGTTTGATGCCGCACAAGCCATTCTTGAGACCATTTTGCTGCAAGATCAAGACGCGACTTATAAGTCATTGATCGCAAAAATTGAATTGCACCATCAAGCCGCAGATGGCCCCGAAATTCGACGCCTGCAAGCGGCGCTTGAAGAAAATCCAGGGGATGCAGGTGTCGCGTACGAACTGGCTTTGCAGTTTAATCACATTAACCGCAGTGAAGATGCGCTTGAACTCTTGATGGGTATTTTGCGTCGCGATCTTAATTACGCCGACGGTGAAGCCAAGAAAACCTTCATGGATATTTTGGCAGCACTCGGCCAAGGCAACGAGATCGCCTCACGCTATCGCCGCCAGCTCTATTCACTGCTTTACTGATCGTTTAATTGACTGCTGGCGATTAGGTCCCCGATGCACAACAACTTGTGGCATCGGCTTTTAAATCGCCTAGCTCACTGTCACCGCGCAGTGCTTCGATAATCGGACACTGCGCGTCACCATCGCCCGGACAAGCCTGAGTCAAGGCATGCAGTGTGGTTTTCATCGCCGCCAACTCTGCGATTTTTTCATCAATTTCAACCAGTTTACTCTCTGCTCGCGCTTTGACATCGGCACTACGCAAAGACGGATCGCGCGATAACGCCAATAAATCGCCACTCTCATCTAATGTAAAACCCACCAGCCGTGCACGGCGAATCATTTGTAGCTCACTGACATGCTGTTCGCCGTAATCCCGGTAACCATTATCGGCACGATGCGGCGGGGTGATCAGCCCTTTTTGTTCATAAAAACGGATGGTTTTGCTGGTTAAACCGGTTTTTTCGGCCACTTGTTGAATTTTCATATTCGTCGCTTGACCTTCCAGTAACTATAAGGTTTACAGTTTAGCTTAACTGAAATTGCGACAACCGCCAACATCTCACGATGAGAGGCTATCAAGGAGAGGCAATGACGACGACCGACACCAAGATCACCTATTACACACTGCCGTTAAGTGGCCTAAGCTGCCAAGGCTGTGTGAAAAAAGTGACGAAAGCGCTCGAGGATATCGACGGCGTTCGCATTGAGGACGTTGATACCCAATCACTCTCGCTTGAGACCTGGGGCGAAAGCGAACAATATTCTCTTCGCCAAGCCGTCTCAGCAATTGAATCGCTTGGCTATCATGTCGGCTACCGCCATCATTTCACGTTAAGTGGCTTAAACTGTGGCCGCTGTGTCGCTAAAGTAGAAGCAGCATTGGACGAGCAGCCCACCGTGTTTACACACGCCGTCAGTAAAACCCATGCCGAGGTGCACACGAGCTTGAGTGCTGATGCACTAATTGAGATTATCCACCAGCTGGGTTATCAAGCGGCACACGCATCTGATAATGACGCAAACGTGAGCACTGACAACGAATCACCAGCGCAGACAGACGCACGTAACGCGAATCCAGAAACCTCAGAAGCATCAGAAGCATCAGAAGCATCGGAAGCCAAGTCATCCTCGGTCGATAATCCTGCAGATTCAAGCAAGGCCAGCCGTCAGCAATACGTATTATCCGGTATGACCTGCGCAAGCTGCGTGCAAAGCGTAGAAAACGCGATTAGCGGTGTGGATGGCGTGGCGAACGTGAGCGTTAACCTAGCCGAGCGTAGCGCGATTGTTAAAGGCAGTGCATCGTCAGACGCCATTGTTGCGGCAGTAGCAAACGCTGGCTATGGCGCGGAAAAAGTCGAAGACGATAATGATCGACGTGAGCGCCAGCAAACCCAGCAAGCCAACGAGCTAAAAAACTTTAAACGCAGTACGTTCGCGGGCTTAGGCTTGGGGGCGCCACTAATGGCTTGGGGCGTGTTCGGTGGCAGTATGACCATTCAATCGAGCCAAGATCAGTGGGCGTGGGGCGCCATTGCGGTGGTAACCCTCTTACTTCTTGCAACCGGTGGCCGTCACTTCTTTGCCAATGCCTGGCAAGCGCTGATGCACAAACGTGCCACCATGGATACGTTGGTGGCGCTCGGTACCGGTGCCGCGTGGCTGTATTCCACCGCGGTGGTCATCGCGCCTGCATTATTCCCAGAGCAAGCCCGTCATGTGTATTTTGAAGCCTCAGCCATGATCATTGGTTTGATTAGCTTAGGCCATGCGATTGAAGCGCGCGCCCGTGCCAATACGTCTAAAGCACTCGACCAATTACTTGATTTACAGCCACCCACAGCCTTAGTCATTGAAAACGGACAAGAAACAGAGCGTCCACTTGATGAAGTGAAACAGGGAATGACACTGCGGGTTAAACCTGGCGCTAAGGTACCGGTTGATGGTGAAGTGGTTGATGGCAGCAGCTATATCGACGAATCCATGCTGACCGGTGAGCCTGTGCCTGTTCATAAAACAGCGGGGGACACGCTTCATGCCGGGACCGTAAACCAAAAAGGTGGCTTAACCTTTAAAGCTACCGGTGTGGGCAGCGATACCATGTTGGCACGTATTATTGATTTGGTGCGCGAAGCGCAAAGTAGTAAGCCTGAACTGGCGAAGCTTGCCGACCGTATTTCAGCGGTATTTGTGCCTATCGTGGTCGCCATTGCCATTGTTACCGCGGCTATCTGGTATTTTGTCGGTCCAGAGCCGTCGGTCAGCTACATGCTGGTCACCGCGACCACGGTGTTGATCATCGCCTGCCCCTGCGCGCTTGGCTTGGCGACCCCTCTATCCGTTACCGCTGCGGTGGGTCGCGCCGCCGAAGTCGGGGTCTTAATCCGTGATGCTGATGCGCTGCAAACCGCGGCAAAACTGCACACCTTGGTGTTTGATAAAACGGGCACACTGACCCGCGGCCAGCCCGAAGTCACGCATGTGAATGCTATTCACGGCGACCAAGAGCGTCTCATGGCAATTGCTGCCTCACTGGAGCAACACTCCGAGCATCCATTGGCCCAAGCGATTGTTGGCTATGCCAAGCAGCAGACACTGTCGTTGCCGACATCAAATGACTTTAACAATGAATCTGGCAAAGGGATCCAGGCCAAGATCGAGGGTGAACGTTACTACATCGGCAACCAAGCTTGGATGCAGGCACAAGGGATAGATACTGACGCCCACCAAACCGATATCGACGCCATGACTCAGCGTGGCGAAACCGCGATTTACCTTGCCAATGCGGACAGCGTACAAGCGCTGATTGGTGTCAGTGATCCGATTCGTGATGATGCCATAGACGCGATCGCTCGCCTGCAACAACAGGGGCTTGAGGTGATCATGCTCTCTGGCGACCACCCAGATACCGCCAATTCCATTGGCCGTCAGCTAGGTATTGATCACGTTATTGCCGGTGTGCTGCCTGATGGAAAATCGGAACAAATCCAGTCTCTCCAACAGCAAGGTAAATGCGTTGCCATGGTCGGTGATGGTATCAATGATGCGCCGGCACTTGCGCAAGCCGATGTCGGTGTGGCGATGGGCAGCGGCAGCGATATTGCGATAGAAAGCGCGCAAATTACGCTGATGCACCAACACCTTGGCGCCTTGGCAGACGCCATTGGGCTATCTCAAGCCGCGGTACGTAACATGAAACAAAATCTCTTTGGGGCTTTTATCTACAACACCTTGGGGATCCCGATCGCTGCCGGCATCCTTTACCCCTTTACCGGCATGTTGCTCAGTCCGGTGATCGCGGGTGGCGCAATGGCGCTCTCTTCGATCACGGTGGTGACTAATGCAAACCGATTACGTTTTTTCAAAATAAAATCAGACGATAAGTAACAAGGAGCGATAATGAAGCGTTTACAACTACTTGTAGCAACAGTGGGCCTAATGAGTGCCTCGGCGATGGCCGCGAGCGGTGTGGTGTATAAATCCCCCAGCTGTGGCTGCTGCGACGATTGGGTTGAGCATATGGAGCAAGCCGGCTTTGAGCTAGAGGTAAAACCGCATGACAACATGGCGTCAGTCAAGCAAGACATGGGCGTCCCAGCTGATATGCAGTCATGTCATACCGCACGTATTAATGGCTATGTGATTGAGGGACACGTTCCTGCCCAAGAGGTGAAAAAGCTCCTGGCCACCAATACGGGGTTAGAAGGACTGGCCGTTGCAGGCATGCCGATTGGCTCACCAGGTATGGAATACGGCGATCGTCAACAGCCTTATACGGTCATGGCGTTTGATAAGGCAGGCAATACCCAAGCATTCCAGCACTACCCTAAGCCTTAAGTGCTGGACCGAGAAAACGAAAAAACCCCAGCCAAAAGGCTGGGGTTTTGCGTTGGTCGGTGAAGAGGGATTTGATGGGGCGGCCCCCGCGGGACCGGGCTTCCGGACCCCGACCCTCTGCAAGCATAACTCCGATGCTCCATTTTGAAATGAAAAAACCCCAGCCAAAAGGCTGGGGTTTTGAGTTGGTCGGTGAAGAGGGATTCGAACCCCCGACCCTCTGGTCCCAAACCAGATGCGCTACCAAACTGCGCTATTCACCGTTAATACTTTTTACGTCAACCAAGTAACCTTAGATTACTCAGTTTTAAAATAGTGGTCGGTGAAGAGGGATTCGATTGGACCGGCTCCCGGCCCCCGACCAAATACGCTCTCCACTACCTGAATAGTGGTCGGTGAAGAGGGATTTGATGCGACCGGGCTCCCGGCCCCCGACCAAATACGCTCTCCACTACCTGAATAGTGGTCGGTGAAGAGGGATTCGAACCCCCGACCCTCTGGTCCCAAACCAGATGCGCTACCAAACTGCGCTATTCACCGACATATGACAAGTTTTACGAACTGATGTTCGTCTTGTCAAGCACAGAGCTATGCGATCAAATGCATCCCCGTGCTGAGGTCGCCTATCATACTCAAGCATCACGAAACCTCAAGCCCTAATCACGTATTTTTTCTCCCCTCTCAGTTAAACGGTGAAAGTCGCATCAGTTGCGAGCAAATTGTGATCGCATCGTTGTTAACAAGTGTTGATAAATTGTTCGACATTTCTATTGATCTTGATCAGTATTCAACACAGTTCCTATTGGCATTCTGACCCTACATTAACGGACACGAGGGTACAGACTATGGACTTTTGGCTTGATCTACTTTTCGGCAACGCCGTGGGCTTGTCATCCATGATTGTCATCATCTGTACATTTGCCCTGATCAGTTTCTTTGGCGGCTATTTTGTCTACAAAGTGATGACATCTAAACCTCAATAACCTGTTTTATTGCCTACCTATCTTTAAGCAAACTTGCTTAACCTAGTGTTACACGGTTGGTCACAGAGTGTGGCGCTAGGTTTCTTTTTTTATTTTCGTTTATACTGTCCCAAATGACTCCACGACGTAGATGGCCCTGTAGTGATGAGTGATAAAAACGAATTTGAGCTATTCCGAGAAATGATGTCTGACGTGGCGCCAATCGAACAGGACACGGTTGAGGACCAAGCCGGACCACACTCGCCGACTGAAGCGCAACTTGCCCGTCAGTACGCAGCGCAAAGGTTAGCTCACAGTGATCCTGAGTATCTATCACTGGATTATGCCACCATGGTTAAACCCGACGACGTCATGGCTTATAAGCGGGATGGCGTGCAAGACGGGGTCTTTCGCAAGCTACGCTTGGGTAAATATGACATTAATGCTCGGCTTGATCTGCACAAGATGTCGTTGGAAAAAGCCCGTGATGAAATTCTCCGCTTCCTAAAGCAGTGCCAACGAATGGACGTGCGTACCGTGATTATCGTTCACGGTAAAGGCGAAAGGAGCAACCCACCGGCAATGATGAAAAGCTATGTCTGCCAGTGGCTGCAACAAATTTCTGACGTGCTCTGCTTTCATTCTGCTCTGCGGCATCAAGGCGGCTCGGGTGCGCTGTATGTGATGCTCAAAAAGAGCCAAGAGAAAAAGTTAGAAACCCGCGAACGGCATCTCAGTCACCGTGCCTGAACAACAAAAAGACTGGCGAGTTGCCAGTCTTTTTGCTTTATTGCTTTACTGCTTTACTGCAGCGTAAATACCACGCGTATTGCCAGCGCGATTAAAACCACCCCTGACAGCTTGTCAATCCAAGCGCCACGATGACGGATTTTGTCAACAATGGTGGGGCTTGAGAGCAAAAATGCCACCAATGTATACCAAAGCCCGTCAATCAATAACGGGGTTAGCACAATCACACTGCGACTGAATAAGTCAGACCCTACTGCGACGAATTGACTGAATAAGGCAATAAAAAAGAGCGCCAGTTTAGGGTTTAGCATGGAAATCATCGCGCCATCACGCGCCGCTTCGCTAAGGCTTGCGGTTTTGCCCGCCTCTAGCTTTGCCGCGACGCCGCCTTTGCTCAGGAGTGATTTGATCCCTAACCAACCGAGATATGCCGCCCCTGCGTAGGCGATAATCGTGAACAAGATAGGCGATTGTTTAAAGATAACCGCTAACCCTAACATGGTAATTAACGCATACAGGCCAACACCAAACGCATGGGCCCATGAGGCGACAATGCCATGTAGGCGGCTGTTAGCGAGGCTATGTTTTGCCATCACCACCAAGCTGGGCCCTGGTGACATCGCTCCCAGCATACAAACTAAGGCTAACGATGCCCAAATGGTCAATGTCATGCTTGTTTATCCTCTTTTTTACTCGCCAATCGCGGCATACTGCCCCGCGGTTAACGTCATCAGATCGTCCGGGGACAGTTCAATTTCTAAACCGCGACGGCCCGCGCTAACGCACAGGGTTGAAAACTGTTTTGCTGAGGCATCTAAAAACGTCGGTAGACGCTTTTTCTGTCCGAGCGGACTGATGCCACCGACAAGGTATCCGGTTGCGCGTTGTGCCACCTGAGGGTCGGCCATGGTTGCTTTTTTCCCGCCCGCGGCTTTTGCGGCGGCTTTAAGGTTTAAGCTTCCTTTTACCGGCACAATAGCAACGGCCAGCTGTTTACTGTCACCATTGATACAAAACAATAAGGTTTTAAAGACTCGGGCCGGATCCTGCCCCAACGCTTGAACCGCTTCATCGCCAAAATTTGGATTATTTGGATCATGCGCATATTGATGAACCGAGAAGGCAATTCCCTGTTTTTCTGCCAATTTTATTGCTGGCGTCATAATGTTTCTCTACTACTCCAACACCGCATTATCATTACATAAAAAAAGCGGCACTGCATCGGTGCCGCTTTATCTTTATCGCCATTTTATCCGGTTTTATTTGTAAACAATCTCACCTTGTGGCGCATAATCGTTGACGTCGATGGGGCTGTTTGCTTCAAGGTAGTCTTTAAGCACCTCCGCATCGACAAAACCTGTGTTGACGTTACCTGGGTGGTTAGTCAGTTTTGGATAACCGTCACCGCCGGCCGCATTAAAGCTTGGCACGGTAAAGCGATAGGTTTTTTCCATATCAATCGGTTCGCCGCCAATTTTCACATCGTGAACGCTGCCGTTTTCAACCACCATTGAAACGCCGGCAAATTGGACATACGCGCCAGAGTCTGCGGGTTTGGTGCCAACCACATTGAGGTAATCCATCACTTCTTTACCGCTCATGTCGGTGTAAGTGACCATGTTGCCAAATGGCTGTACTTTAAGCACGTCTTTGTAAGTGATATCACCGGCGATAATAGAGTCACGCACACCGCCTGAATTCATCACCGCAAAGTCAGCGTTAGCGCGTTCCATATGCGACTTAGCAATTAAGCGGCCTAGGTTGGTTTGCTGGAAGCGCACCACATCACGATCGCCTTCTAGCTTGCCGTTACTCTCAGCAATCTTAACGTTGAGCTTCTCTTGACCTTTGTCTTGGTATGGCTTCAAGAAGTCGTACAAAGCTTGGTCTTTTGCGATTTCATCTTGAATAAAGACGCGCTGGCTCTCACCATCAACCTTGATTTTCTTTTTCAGGTTCACAGGAATAAGATCGTAGCTGACAAGATTTAAATCGCCATTCTGGAATTCAAACTCGGCTTTACCGACGTATTTACCCCATTCATGGGCTTGCATGATCCACGCGCCGTTTTGCTGGTCTGGGGTACATGCATCACCGGGCTCGAAACTCTCGTTATACGTGTTCGGTCCTTCCATACAAACCGGCTCTTGTGAATGGCCGCCGATGATAAGGTCAAGGTCGCCATCATCCATATAGCGCGCCAACGCCACATCACCTGGGGCGTTTACACCGCTTTTGCCATCGGCATAGTGGCCCATATGGGTTGCCGCAATAATGATATCCGGCTTTTCGGTTTCTTTGAGCTTGGCGATCACTTTTTTCGCTTCTGCTTTCGGATCACGGAAATCAAGCGAGCCGATGTACTCAGGGTTACCAATTTTCGCGGTATCTTCTGTGGTCAGACCGACAACCGCAATTTTTAGGCCATTGCGCTCAAACATCTCGTAGGCCTGGAATTTACGCTCGCCCGTTTCTTTATCGTAAATGTTGGCAGACAGCATTGGGAAGTCGGCCCATTGCATTTGCTTTTCAAGCACGCTCAATGGGTTATCAAACTCGTGGTTACCAATCGCCATGGCGTCGTAACCGATGCGCGTCATCCCTTTAAAATCCGGCTCCGCGTGGAGTAGATCAGACTCTGGGACACCGGTATTGATGTCACCGCCTGATAGCAGTAGCACTTCACTGCCTTCTGCTTGTGCTTCTGTACGCAGCTCATCGATCAGCGTTTTGCGCGCGGCCATGCCGTATTCGCCATAGCGGTTGTGCCAGAAACGACCGTGATTGTCGTTGGTATGAAGAATGGTGAGTTTATAAGTGGTATCTGGCGCCCAACCTTGCTCTGGTGTCTCAGAGCCTGAGTTGGCACACCCTGCCAATGATGCAATTAACGCAGCACTAACCGCTGCCTTTAAACAAAGACGTTCCTTCATGATCATAGACCTTTTTAGCGAGGGATAAACCACCATCGACATCATTGTCGGTGGTTAGAAAACGCTGTCTAGTCTAAAAGAATTGTTGCTACAGCGCTGAGCCATTTCATATTTTTGTTGCAATGATCACTATACGATATCCAAAATTACTGACTTTGGTGATCGGGGCAAAATTTCTAGAGCCAAGACTCTAAGCCATTACATTACGACGCAGCCTTTGCTTATCGAATGAGACAAGCGAAGACGGCGCCGTGGTTTTATTCAATGGCGGTTACGCGCGGCGCGCTTGCCTCCAGTGCCGACTGCTGACAGCAATTAAGGCAGACGCGGCTAAAAAGAAACAGTAGTAAGAATGGCTGACAATCACTAAAGGAGACAGCCCAAAGCTTGCGCCGACTAACAGGATTTGTGCGCCATAAGGGATCAAGCCCTGCACCACGCATGAAAAGATATCCAACAAGCTCGCACTTCGCTTAGCCGGTACCGAATGCTCAGTCGCAATGTTTTTAGCGACTTGGCCCGATACGACAATGGCCACGGTATTATTGGCGGTACACAAGTTGGCGAAAGACACTAACAGGGCGATGCCAAACTCGCTCGCACGAGAATGATGCTGACCTTGGTTTTTCTGAAAACGGGCAATCATTTTATTCACCGTTTGAGTCAGAAAGCTCAATCCCCCCTGGCTACGCATTAACTCAGCAATACCACCAATCATTAACGAGAGTACGAAGATTTCTTGCATGCTGGCAAAGCCGTCTTTGACCTCCTGGCTAAAGGTCATCAAGGTAAAGTCAGGCGTACTCATCAGACCCACGCCCATCGCCAGCAAAATACCTGAAGTCAGGACAACAAACACGTTTAGTCCCGCCAGTGCCAATACAATGATCGAAAGGTAAGGCACAACCGCCAGATAGTTAATGCTCTCAGGTGCCTCAACTGGCGCACTTTGATTATTGAATACAAACAAAATAATCGCAGCGATGGCAGCAGGAATGGCAATGCCAACGTTCTCTTTAAACTTGTCACGCATGCTACAGCCTTGTGAGCGCGTGGCCGCGATTGTGGTATCAGAGATAAACGATAAGTTATCGCCAAACATCGCGCCGCTCAGCAATACACCTGCCATGACAGCGGGCGATTGACCGGTTGCAGTGGCCATGTTCAATGCAAAAGGTGCAAGCGCGGCAATGGTGCCCATCGAGGTGCCCATTGCAGTGGAAATAAACGCCGCAATCACAAACAAGCCCGGCAGAATAAGGCTTTCGGGGATCAGCGCTAACCCGAGATTAACCGTGGCTTCCACGCCCCCGGTTGCATCTGCCACCGAAGAAAACGCACCAGCCAGCAAATAGATTAAACACATGGCAATAATATCACCATGTCCCATGCCACGAATGAGCTGCTCAATGGCCGTATTCAGGCGCTCACGGCTTAGGCCAATGGCCAAGATTACCGCGGGTAAAATCGCGACGTGTGCAGGCAATTGATAAAAGGCGTAGTCGACGCCTTCTAAGGTAAAATACACGCCCGATCCAATAAAAAGGATTAAAAATAAAATCAGGGGAAGCAGTGCAAGCGCAGAAGGCTTCGGTGTGGTGTTTGCTGATGTTGTCATGGCAGTTTTGTTATACCTCTTATAAAACTGTCAACAAGATTACAGCCCTCTAGCCGTCCAGTCAACAAATAGACGTCTAAACATCCATATAAAAGAACACTTCACATGACATCGCTGAAGGAGGCTCTCATCTCCGATAACAGTTACGCTTCGTAAGCTTAAAAAGACGCACCAACTGTGAAGTAAAACTGCTGATCTCCATGACTTGTTTTTCCGAATGCAATCGCAGCCGGGCCGACCGGTGTTTCGATACCAACAAAAGCACTCCCCGCGTGGATCAGTGGCGCATCCCATACTTCTACATCATTGTCTGACCATACACCGCCATACTCCCACGAAGCCCCAAGATAAACAGGCGTGGAAAACAAACCAAAATCATTTTCGAACCAAGTGTACCGATAATTGATCATACTCAGTAGTTTGTTTTGCCCTACTTGCTCATCTTTAGGTAACCCGGAGAGATTTAAAAAACCACCGATACTTTTCAGCTCTATCGGCGTGGTGGCATTATCGCTTTCTAAAGATTCATACAATAATTTATACACCGCTGTATGTTTTTTAAAGCTGTGTGCCATACGCCCATCAAGAGTAATATCTTTCACCGCATCAAACGTTTGCCGATTCTGTTGCTGTATACTATCCTGCGAAAAAAATATTTCCGCATCAAGATACATACCGGAAGAGGGAAAGGTGTAGCTATCTAGTGTATCAATTCGATAGTTGGCAAATACCCCATACCTTTCATAATGTATATCTTTTTTACCTACATAGCTCGGAAGGTTAATTCCTCCATCAATAAATCGCCCCCCTAACTCTATATTTTTATCCCTGCTAAAATGAGCACCTAAAGAAAAATCCCAGCGCCAGCGTGAAATATCAACAGGGATGTATTCATAAACTTCACTGATACCATATTGACTCATGATTTCATCAGAAGATATATTCCTTTTTTGAGTCTCATAATAACCACCAGCCCTTGTATAAATAGATGGCATCAAAG
Organism: Salinivibrio sp. IB643; assembly: GCF_001996105.1. NCBI lineage: Bacteria > Pseudomonadati > Pseudomonadota > Gammaproteobacteria > Vibrionales > Vibrionaceae > Salinivibrio > Salinivibrio sp. IB643. The sequence goes on along the minus strand of NZ_MUFF01000021.1, from coordinate 28,805 downwards.
TAATAGGCCATTCAAACTGTGAGTCAATACGCGTATCAGAGCCTAACTCCATGTTGAATTTAACATTTGCTCTCGGATCTGAGAATGGAGCGGACACACTCGACACCCCTAACATATATTTGTTATTAAGAGAGAAATCATCTTCAAAAAATATGTTAAAATTAACGTAGTTAGGGCCCCATGCTTTTTCTTCAACCGTATAGCTGGCGAGTACATCATCTTGGCGTTCAACTAATCGATAATCAACACTAGAAAACCGATCGAGTGCATAAAGGTTTTCTACATTCTCTTCAATATTTCTTATTGTTTCAGATGCATGCTTATCGGGCATAATCAAAGATTTAATAACATCATCATTGTATCGAGTTTGATTATGCACTTCATAGGCGTAAGCCTTGTCTTCTAGCCCGTAGTTTAGTCGCTTACTCTTGTCTTCGATGCTTAATTTATATTGCTCGAATTCTTTTTCGGTAATGGAAAAACGGGCCAAAGCATCCTTGTTTTGTTGGGTTATTAGTATTCCTTTATCATACGCCTCCTCCATACGATAAAACTCGTTTGTTTCCATATCACCTATGTCTGGACGTAGAACAATATCATGTTCACTCATGGCCTCACGCTGTTCTTTTGTCGATTGCCTCACTAAATAGTTAGTGAGCTGACTGGCAACATTAATATAGGATTTAAGTTCATCTTTACTCGCATAGTCCGTACTAATGTCAACGGCTATAATAATGTCTGCGCCTAAGTCTTTTGCAACATTGACAGGGAGATTGTTAATAACTCCACCATCGACTAATAGCCTATCTTGGTAAAAAAAAGGAGGAAGCACACCCGGTACTGCCATGCTAGCCATCATGGCATCAGCCATATGACCGTGTTTCAGTATAACGGGCTCAAAGCTGACAATATCAGTCGCCACCGCACGATATGGGATAGGTAGTTGATCAAAATGCTCAAGTCTGTGGAGATGATTGGTCGACTGACGTAATATTTCACGTAACCGATGCCCTTGTAGTATGCCAGCAGACGCACTAAAACCTGACCCATCTAAGCCGAGGTTTGGGTTAATATTAAACCGGTCATAATATGCTTTATCTTGATTGAATCGCTGGTAGCGTTCTACCTTATCTCTATACCCCTTTGACCAATCTATACCTAATACTTTTGCTTTTAGCTGATCCAGCGGTAAGCCCATCGCATAAAGCCCACCTACGTATGCGCCCATACTCGTTCCAGTGACGATATCTACGGGGACACGCAGTTGTTCTAATGCCTCAAGAACCCCAACATGTGCCGCACCTTTTGCCCCGCCGCCACCTAAGACTAAAGCGATTTTAGGCCTTGGCTCACTTACTGTATCTTGAGCCCAGACCATAGTGCTACCAAGTAGGTACAGCAGAGATAAAAGTACATACCTTCGTATTGTTGTTCTGTACATTACGCGAAAAGTGCCACAGTCCATTGCGTTGTATCTAGCCCTTGTTCTATGCAAAAAACGCTGCCCATTGGCAGCGTCTTCGTTAGCGAATATCGATATCTTCAAAGCTTTTAATGACGTCATCCAGGGCTTTCATTTGCGCGAGGAAAGGCTCGAGTTTATTCAGCGGCAGGGCTGAGGGGCCATCACAACGGGCATTATCTGGGTCTGGGTGCGCTTCGATAAACAAGCCAGCAATTTTAGTGCCTAGACCTGCACGTGCTAAATCAACGGTTTGCTGACGACGGCCGCCGGATGCAGCGCCTTGCGGATCGCGACACTGGAGCGCATGGGTCACATCAAAAATAATTGGGCTACCGTTTGAGGCTTTTTTCATCACATCAAAACCCAGCATATCAACGACCAGGTTATCGTAACCATGGCAGCTACCACGCTCACACAAAATCACCTTCTCGTTGCCGCACTCAGCAAATTTATCAACAATGTTGCCCACTTGCCCCGGGCTCATAAATTGAGGCTTTTTCACGTTAATCACCGCATCAGTTTTGGCCATGGTTTCGACCAAATCGGTCTGGCGAGCCAAAAACGCCGGTAACTGAATCACGTCGGCGACTTCCGCCACGGGCGCAGCTTGGTATTGCTCATGAATATCGGTGATTACTTTGACACCAAAGGTACGCTTGAGCTCTTCAAAAATCTTTAACCCTTCTTCCATCCCTGGGCCACGGTAAGAGTGCACCGAGGAGCGATTCGCCTTATCAAACGATGCTTTAAAGACGTAAGGAATGCCAAGTTTGTCAGTCACTTTGACGTAATGCTCACAAATTTGCATCGCTAAATCACGTGACTCCAGCACATTCATGCCAGCAAACAAGGTGAACGGGCGATCATTCGCAACAGGTGTATCGCCAATATGGACGGTTTTTTGCGTCATAGGGGTATCCTTTATCATGCGTTAACACGCATTAATGTAACGTCGGTTGCTCTTCGTTAAGCGCTTTCACTTGCATTTTTAACAGCTCAGCGGCCGGATCGTCCGGGCACTGCTCAATAAAATATTCATAGTCGGTCGCCGCTACGCGATCGCAATCCAACTGCTGAAAAATATAACCACGATCACGAATTTCGTAAGGATCGTCTGGGCTAAAGGTCAACGCAAGCTCACTACAACGCAGTGCCAGGGCGTACTTTTCTTCGCGTAATAAAGCACTTTTGGCCACCGTCAGCCAACGACCAATAATGGTTGGATTGTCGCTCGGCAATAAGTGTGAATCTTCAAGCTCCGCCAGCGGCCCTTGGCTCCCTTTTAACCAGCCGCGTAAAGTACGTTGGCTCACACGTTCGCCATTGAAGGGGTTAATAAACACAGGAGCGTTATCCAGTTGATCAATTCTCAACACTAATTGACTAGGAAAAGCGATGGGTTGAACGGGTAAAGATAAGCGCTCACAGAGGTATAAAAACACTGCCCCCAGTGAAGCGGGGATCCCGGTTTTACGCGCTAAGACTTTATCCAAAAAGACATTATCGGAAGAAAAGTACTGCTCGATATCGCCTTTAAACTGCCATTGGCGATAAAAAAGACGGCATAATCCCTCAAGACGCAGCGCCATATCGGGCTCGGCGCCGAGCTGATGCTCCGCTTCATCCGCGAGACGATCGAGAGAGGCCTTCACTTGATGAGCGTCGATCGACGCGTCAATGGCATGGTTGAGGCTGATAGCCCCTTCTGCCAGTGTTAGCGAATCTAATTGTTGATCGGTTAATGGCATCATATTTATCCCATTAGGTGTGGAACTTTAATCAGTGCTAAGTTAGCGGCGGCATAGGCCCACCCTAATGCACCAAAAAACGCCAGTGTCCGGAACAGTTCGCCGCGGCTGTAGTGTAAAGCAACAAAGCCTAATGCAATGTAGGCCAGTACACAGGTCAGCTTTTCGGTTAACCACGCACCAGACTCTGTAAACGGTATAAAGCCGGTGACAAAAATCAATGCGACACCGGTGGTCAATAACAAGGTGTCGACCACGTGCGGCGTGACCTTGACCCATTTTTTGTTCATCATCTCGCTATCACGCATCACCCAGACGAAACGGATCACGAATAAAGAGAGGCTTAATACCACGGTCAGTAAGTGGGTGTGCTTGAGGGCCATGTAGATCATAATGATTCCTGCTTCCTGTCAGTCTCAATTAACGTCGCTGTGCCAAGGTGATTCTATCGAGCCCAGCGTAATCTTGTTGGGTTTGGAGATTGTGCCAACCCGCTTCTTTCCATACACGACGCACCGCTTCTCCCTGGTTGTAGCCGTGTTCGACCATCAACCAGCCAGAGGCGGCTAAGTAATCGGGGGCGGATTGACCAATATAACGAATATCTGCCAACCCACTGTCTTCAGCCACCAGCGCACTCATGGGCTCAAAACGAACATCCCCTTGTTGCAGATGCGGATCCGTCTCATCGATGTAAGGCGGATTACTGACAATCAGATCAAACCGATGCATGTCGCTTAACGCCTTAAACCAGTCACTTTGAATAAAGTGGACGTTGTTAATTTGATGCGCATCCGCGTTTCGGCTTGCCAGCATCACTGCTTCTGGCATCAAATCAACGCCCACAACGGTGATATCGGGGCGCTCACTGGCAATAGCTAATGCCACCGCTCCCGTGCCGGTGCCTAAGTCTAACACCCGACAAGGGGTCGCTGGCAGAAGCGCTAACGCCTGTTCTACCAAGAGTTCGGTTTCTGGACGCGGGATCAACGTCGCTGGCGATACATTCAGTCTCAGGGTCCAAAAGTCACGGTAGCCGAGAATGTATGCAATCGGCTCTCCTTGCAGTCGGCGGGCAAACAGCTGACGAAATTGCGCCAGTTGTGCCGCGGTGAGTTTGCGCTCGGGCCAGGTGTAGAGATAGCTGGTAGGTTGCGCTAACACATGGCAGAGCAAGGCTTTGACATCAATGCCCGCTGAGCCACCGGATAATGCGGTGAGCTCAGTGGTGCTATCGGCCAGCAACGCGCCTATCGTGACTGTCATTATGGATGCTCAGACAAGGCCGCTAATTGATCCGCTTGATGCTCTTGAATCACAGGATCCACCAAGCTATCGAGATCCCCTTGCATCACATCGTCTAAACGATACAAGGTTAAGTTAATGCGATGATCGGAGACGCGACCTTGCGGATAGTTATAAGTCCGAATCCGATCGGAACGATCGCCCGAGCCAAGCAGGTTACGACGGGTTGAGGCTTCCTCGGCAGCGCGTTTTTCTTCTTCCGCTTTAATCAAACGTGCTGCCAGTACTGACATGGCTTTGGCGCGGTTTTTATGTTGTGAACGCTCATCTTGGCATTCCACCACAGTGCCGGTCGGCAAGTGAGTAATGCGAATCGCAGAGTCCGTGGTGTTGACGTGCTGCCCGCCCGCTCCTGAGGCTCGGAAGGTGTCAACTTTCAAGTCGGCCGGATTAATTTCAGGGGCTTCCGTTTCTGGCACTTCAGGCAAAATCGCCACAGTACACGCTGACGTATGGACGCGACCTTGCGACTCGGTGGCAGGTACGCGTTGTACACGGTGACCGCCGGATTCAAATTTCAGCACACCGTAGGCGCCTTCGCCAGCCACACGTGCAATGACTTCTTTAAAGCCGCCGTGCTCTCCTCCACTGGCACTGATCATTTCCAGCTTCCAACCGCGTTGCTCGGCATAACGGCTATACATGCGGAACAAGTCACCCGCAAAAATCCCGGCTTCGTCGCCACCGGCCCCAGCACGGATTTCCAAAAAGCAGTTACGGTCATCGTTCGGGTCTTTCGGCAACAATAAGATTTGCAGCTGATCGGTCAACGCAACAATGCTTTGCTCGGCTTGCGCGACTTCTTCTTGCGCCATCTCGCGCATGTCAGGATCATCTTCGTTGGCCATTTCTTGCGCTGCCGCGAGGTCTTCTTTGGCTTGCTTAAACGCCGTAAAACATTTGATCACTTCTTCCAGCTGCGCGTACTCTTTCGACAGCGCACGAAATTTGTTCTGCTCACTAATGATTTCAGGCGTTCCGAGCAGGTGTTGTACTTCCTCGTAGCGCTCCGCCAGCGATTCTAGCTTCGCTAATATTGATGCTTTCATAAATCTCTTCGTTAGTTGTCGCTGTCCAGCCCCAAGCACGTACGCATCACGGCCAGTTTATCGGGCTCACCATTTTGGGCAGCCTGCTGCATCGCTTGTGTAGGAGGGTGGATCAGTTTATTGGTCAGGCGGTTACTAAGCTGGCGTAATACGCTTTCTGCGTCAGCCCCATTGGCAAGGGCTTGAATACTCTGCGCCAGCTCCGCCTGTTTAATGTGTTCGGACTGTGTCCGGTATTGCTTGATGCTATCTACCGCTTCGCGTGAACGTAACCAGCGCATAAAGTCGGCGCTTTCTTCGGTGACAATGGCTTCTGCTTGGATCGCGGCCAACTTTCGTTGTTCTCGATTGTGCTCTACGATGGATTGTAAGTCATCCACACTGTACAAATAAGCATCCGATAAGTTGCCCACTTTCTCGTCTATGTCTCGTGGTACCGCGATATCGATTAACAGCATGGGTTGGTGGCGTCGCTGTTTCAAGGCTTTTTCAACCATCGCTTTTTCAATCAAAGGCATGGGCGCCGCCGTTGAACTGATCACGATATCGGCGTGGCAAAGCTGCTCGGGTAACGCGTCTAAGCCAATCACTTTGGCATCAAACTGTTCAGCTAAACATTGAGCGCGCGATTGCGTACGGTTCGCAAAGATAATTTGGCTGCATTGATGCTCATGCAAATGTCTCGCAACCAGTTCAATCGTTTCTCCCGCGCCAACCAACAATGTGGTGACGTCCGCTAAGGATTCAAAAATCTGGCGGGCCAACGTACAGGCCGCAAATGCAACAGATACCGCGTTGCCACCAATTTCGGTCTCGGTTCGTACCCGTTTTGCCACCGCAAAGGTTTTGTGGAACAATTTTTCCAACGAGCCGGAAATCATATCGGCATCACTGGCACTCGCGTACGCTTGTTTAACTTGACCTAATATCTGCGGCTCACCCAACACCAAAGAATCTAATCCACAGGCAACACGCATCAGATGCTTCACCGCAGATTGTTCCTCGTGATAATAAATGCTTGTCATCAAACTTTCGCCACTGAGTTGATGAAAGCGTGTGAGCCATTCAACCAAGATCCCGACACCAGGTTGATTTAACTCGGCGTAGATTTCGGTGCGATTGCAGGTTGAGACAATCACACAGCTGCGCACCTGCGGATGCTCGGAAAGCTGCCCTAACGCCTGCTCCAGTTGTTGCGGCGAAAAGGCGACCTTTTCCCGCAGCTCGACGGGGGCCGTTTTGTGATTGATTCCGAGAACTAACAGGCTCATGAAGCGTTGTTACCGACAGCACCAGTAAGGATAGGAGCGGGGGATTTTACTTGATGCCCCCCGTGAATTAAAGCGAACATTGTATCGCAGTATTTTCGTGGTGCGGAAATGTGAAGCCTCACGAGATTGATGACAGACTGGCCAACAACAACTATACCCATTCTTTCCTCCCGCACGGCTAAGTACCTAACTGACTTCTCTCACCTCGGCGCTTATGGCAAAGTAATGCCAAATGCTGATCACTGTCTGTTGACGTTATAAAAGGATACTCGCTTTCATGTTCTCCTGTATACGTACTGTTTTCTATTGTATACGCGCTGGTTTCTCTTTTATGCGCACTGGCTTCCCTGGTATACGCGCTGGTTTCTCTTGTATACGAGTCAGTATGTTGACGGTCGTCTTTGCGGTGCTCTCTGGCTGTGCAACGGCGCCGGCTCCTACCACAGAATGGCAAACGCATCGCGCATCGCTTGAGACAATAGATAGTTATACCGCACGCGGTAAGGTGGCTTTTATCGCACCAGATACGCGCTTTTCTGCCAACCTTTACTGGCGCCATTCTCCGACTGAATCGACACTGCGGCTAACGAATTTTTTGGGAACCACCCTGTTGTCTCTAACCATGAATGCGCAAGGTGCGACCTTGGTTGATGATCAGGGCAAGCAATATCAAGACCCTAATCCAGCCCGTTTGATCGCCTATTTGACCGGCGCCCATTTACCCGTTGATGCGCTTGCCCCTTGGTTGATTGGCCTACCACGCGCACAAGACCGCTTCTCACTCGGCCCCGATAACCGCTTGGCCGCCCTCGACGACACACAAGGTTGGGATATCGATTATCAAGACTACAGCGCCGAGACCCAGCCTGCGCTTCCAACTCGAATCACGCTCAGTAACGACCAGCAAACGATCAAACTGATGATTTCTACTTGGACACTCGATAATGACTGAAACAACCTACTGGCCAGCGCCAGCGAAACTTAACTTATTTCTTTATATCAATGGACGCCAAGCCAATGGTTACCACGAACTGCAAACCTTGTTTCAGTTTTTAGATCACGGCGACACCTTGGCTATTACGCCCAATCACAGCGGCACGATCAACCTTAGCCCCGCCATTGACGGCGTCGATGAGGAAGACAATCTGATTATCAAAGCCGCCAAGGCGCTGCAAAATCATACCGGATGCTCACAAGGCGCAGATATTCATCTGGAAAAACATTTGCCCATGGGCGGCGGGCTGGGCGGAGGCTCATCAGATGCAGCCACGACCTTGGTGGCGTTGAATCATTTATGGCAAACCCAGGTGAGCCAGACTAAACTAGCGGACATTGGCCTAGGCTTGGGGGCTGACGTGCCTATTTTCATTCACGGTCATGCGGCGTTGGCGGAAGGCGTTGGCGAAAAATTGACGTCTGTATGCCCTGATGAGAAATATTACTTGGTGGTTAAGCCTGACGTGTCTATTTCCACCGCTGCAATTTTTACACATCCAGATTTGCAAAGAAGTACGCCAAAGCGCACAGTTTCTGAGCTAATGACACAAAAACACGAAAACGATTGCGAAAAGATAGCCCGTAAACAATTCCCCGAGGTTGATAAGGCTGTTTCGTGGCTGCTAGAATATGCGCCGTCTAGGATGACTGGGACAGGCGCGTGCGTGTTTGCCGAGTTTGACACCGCACATGATGCCCAGAAAACACTCGACACTATGCCTAACTGGCTGACAGGGTTTGTTGCACGAGGGTTGAACCGATCGCCCCTACTCGATGCGCTACAGCAACACACTGTGAGCCAGTGACTATTAAATGGATGCAACCCGAGGTTTCCACCGTGCCTGATATGAAGCTGTTCGCTGGTAACGCGACACCCGTTCTCGCTCAACGTATCGCAAACCGTCTTTACATGTCACTGGGTGACGCCACTGTTGGCCGTTTTTCTGACGGTGAAGTGTGTGTTCAGATTAACGAGAACGTGCGCGGTAGTGACGTGTTCGTCATCCAATCTACCTGTGCACCGACCAATGACAACTTAATGGAATTGGTCGTGATGATAGATGCGTTCCGACGTGCGTCGGCTGGCCGCATAACCGCAGTTATCCCCTACTTTGGTTATGCCCGTCAAGACCGCCGCGTACGCTCCTCCCGTGTTCCTATCACCGCAAAAGTTATTGCAGATTTCCTTTCTAACGTTGGCGTTGACCGCGTACTCACTGTGGACCTCCACGCAGAACAAATCCAAGGCTTTTTCGACGTCCCTGTTGATAATATCTTCGGTACCCCTGTGCTGCTTGAAGACATGCTGGCGAAAAATTTAGAAGATCCTGTGGTTGTTTCTCCTGATATTGGCGGCGTTGTGCGAGCGCGTGCGACGGCCAAACTATTGGATGACACCGACATTGCCATCATTGATAAGCGCCGTCCGCGTGCTAACGTGTCGCAAGTCATGCACTTGATTGGCGACGTTGAAGGGCGAGACTGCATCATTGTTGATGACATGATTGATACCGGTGGCACTCTGTGTAAAGCCGCCGAAGCCCTGAAGAACCGTGGCGCTAAGCGTGTATTCGCCTATGCAACGCACCCGGTATTCTCGGGGGATGCAGCGAAGAATATCGCTGAGTCTGTCATTGATGAAATTGTGGTCACTGACTCCACACCATTGAGCGCCGAAATTCAAGCAACCGGGCGAGTGTCTCAATTGACACTGTCGGGCATGCTGGCAGAAGCGATTCGCCGTATCAGTAATGAAGAGTCGATCTCTGCAATGTTTAATTCTTAACGCATTGTCATAGACCGACAAGAAACACCCTGCCCTTGTGCGGGGTGTTTTTTTATTGCCCATTTTGAATGGCTGACTCGATCCTTTAGCCATATCAATGGTAGGATATGGCGCCTTTTTGCGTGGGCTCGATGCTCACCGGCTACGATAAGTAGATAGATAGCGAGAAACGTCGTGAGTAATCAAATCCGCTTACTAGTGGGATTGGCCAATCCAGGCCCTGAATACAGCCAAACGCGCCATAATGCCGGTGCTTGGGTCGTTCAGGAGCTAGCACGTATTCACAACGTGCCGCTAAAAGAAGAGAAAAAGTTCTTCGGCTTAACCGGCCGTATCAATGTACATGGACACGATCTCCGTGTGTTGATCCCGACCACGTACATGAACTTGTCGGGTAAAGCGGTGCAAGCCATGGCCAACTTTTACAATATTCCCGTCGACGCCATCATGGTGGCGCATGACGAGCTAGACTTACCACCCGGTGTGGCCAAGTTTAAGCAAGGTGGTGGACACGGTGGCCATAATGGCCTGCGTGATACCATTAGCAAACTTGCAAATGACAAATCGTTTTATCGGCTTCGGATAGGCATCGGTCATCCGGGTCACAAGGATAAGGTAGCGGGATACGTGCTTACCAAAGCCCCCGCTAATGAGCAGAGCCTGCTAGAGCAGGCCACTGACGAGGCAGTACGCAGCCTCGAGATCCTGCTCAAAGATGATCTCGCCAAGGCGCAAAATCGTCTACATACCTTCAAAGCACAGTAATTTTGATTAAAGGGTTACCATCTCATGGGTTTTAAATGTGGCATCGTGGGTCTACCAAACGTAGGCAAATCCACTCTGTTTAATGCACTGACCAAGGCCGGCATTGATGCGGCTAACTTTCCATTTTGTACGATTGAACCCAATACGGGCGTGGTCCCTGTTCCTGATCTACGCTTGGATGCGCTGGCGAAAATTGTCAATCCACAGAAAGTGCTCCCCACCACGATGGAGTTCGTTGACATCGCCGGCTTAGTTGCCGGCGCATCGCGCGGTGAAGGTTTAGGGAACAAGTTCCTAGCGAACATCCGTGAAACCGATGCGATTGGTCATGTGGTACGTTGCTTTGAGAATGACAATATCGTTCACGTGGCTGGTAAAGTGGATCCGGCTGATGATATCGACGTGATTAACACCGAGCTTGCGCTGGCTGATCTTGAAAGCTGTGAGCGTGCGATGCAGCGCAACGCCAAAAAAGCCAAAGGTGGCGATAAAGATGCCAAATTTGAGCTCACCGTGCTTGAAAAACTGCTCCCTGTCCTAGAAGAAGGCAAGATGTTGCGCTCGGTCGAACTGAGCAAAGAAGAAGCCGCAGCAGTACAATACCTTAACTTTTTGACGCTTAAGCCGACCATGTACATTGCCAACGTCAATGATGATGGTTTTGAAAACAACCCGTACCTCGACAAAGTGCGTGAAATTGCCGCTAAAGAAGACGCAACCGTGGTGGCCGTGTGTGCGGAAATCGAAGGCGAGATTGCCGAGCTAGATGCCGAAGAAGCGGCGGCTTTCTTAGATGAGATGGGCCTTGAAGAGCCAGGCCTAAACCGCGTGATTCGCGCCGGTTACGAGCTACTCACTCTGCACACCTATTTTACCGCAGGCGTGAAAGAAGTACGTGCTTGGACAGTGCCGATTGGCTCGACCGCGCCACAGGCGGCGGGTAAAATCCACACCGACTTTGAAAAAGGCTTTATTCGTGCCGAAGTGGTTGGCTATGATGATTATATCGCTAACAATGGTGAAAACGGCGCCAAAGATGCCGGTAAATGGCGCTTGGAAGGGAAAGAATATATCGTTAAAGATGGCGATGTGATCCACTTCCGTTTCAACGTTTAATACGCACATACGTTATGCTTTAGGGTGCGTTGTCGAGACCCCATCCTATTGATATTTAGACCAGCCTCCGGGCTGGTTTTTTTATTCCCATCATTCAACGTTCTCCGCCACCTACTCGGTAGGCTTTGCCGTTAAATTGTTCAAAATGGCGATTATTGCAGCCAATGAATGCAAAATCGCAAAAAAAACAATAACCAGACCTTGACGACTTTCGCCCGGATCCGCATAATTCGCAGCGTCTTAAGGCACTATGCCTGACAGAGTGGCTACGTAGCTCAGTTGGTTAGAGCACATCACTCATAATGATGGGGTCACAGGTTCGAATCCCGTCGTAGCCACCATTTATTTTTGTAATTCGGCATGATGTTTAAATGGCCGGGTTAGGTAACACCTACTGGGGTATCGCCAAGCGGTAAGGCAACGGGTTTTGATCTCGTCATTCCCAGGTTCGAATCCTGGTACCCCAGCCATATTAAAAAGCCCACACCATGTGGGCTTTTTTGCGTTTATCTACAAGCCTAACGCATACTTCAATACATGTTTTTTCACCGGGCCGCTGTGTTCAGCCAGTTTAAACACCGCATTACGTGCCAGTTTTAAAGGCGTGATTCGGTTACTAAACGCGGCATAAAACACATCCATCCCGGTTTGCATCATCATGTTATCCGTACGGCGTGCTTTTTCGTACGCCGCTAACGTTGACTCTGCTTGCCATTGTGCGCCTGCATCGGCACAGGCATCCAGCAACGCGCTCACGTCTTTGAAGCCTAAGTTCACCCCTTGCCCCGCGAGCGGGTTAATGGTGTGGGCGGCATCACCAATCACTGCTACCCCATTGCGATGGTACTGCTGGGCATGACGACGCGTTAGCGGAAATGCGCCCCAGTTGATGGGGGTGACATCACCCACTTGTGGTGGGAAATGGCTCACTATCTCGGCTTTAAGCTGCTCAGCATTGAGCTGACACAACTGTTGAACTCGCGCCGGGCTGTCATACCACACTAATGAGGCATTGTTGCCGCACAATGGCAGTAATGACCGCGGCCCTGAGGGAAAGAATTGCTGCCAGGTAATATCTTGTTGGGGCGCGGCCGTTTCGACATGAATTAACATGCAATGCTGACGATAATCCCAGCTGGTAAGACCGATTTGCGCGTAATCTCGCACTTTCGAGTGGGCACCGTCGGCACCAATCAACCAGGGCGCTTCTAGTGTTTCGCCACTGTCTAATTGGAGTTGATGCAGACCGCCCGCCTGCGCCATACCCGTGATCGAGGCCGGTGAGACAAGGTGCAAATTGTCAAAACGAGCAAACTGTTGCCACAAGCCGAGTTGAATCAAGCGGTTCTCGACCATATACCCTAACTGTGGTAATTCGAGTTGGTCGGCACTGAAACACACACGGCTGTCTTCTGCTTCCCAGGTTTCTAATCGTCGATAGGGACAGACTCGCATGGCTTCAATGTCGGCCCATGCGCCTAAGTCTTGAAGCAAACTGACAGACGCATGAGATATCGCAGACACCCGTAAATCCATCGGTTGTGACGCATGGAAAGGATCCGGTTCTTGGCGTTCTATCAATGCCACCTGCCGACCTTGGCGGGCAAGTCCTAATGCGGCAGCGGCACCGACCATGCCACCGCCGACAATAATAATTTCAAATTGATTCATGACTGTCTCTTTGTCCCGTTAATGCCAGCATTCTACTGAAGGTAAACGAGAATTCGATATCAATCCGATCAAAGTGGGGGCTAATTCGCTTTTCCGATCTCGTTTTGCGGCGTCGGCTCAATCACTTAACCAGATTGACACGATTTCTCCCAGCCTGTGATCTGGTCAGCGATATAGGAAAGCAGTACAATACGCGGCTTGCCAAGCTGATTGACTGATTAAAAACCATACAGCTTGAAAGGGTAATGTCGACCATAAGATTAATAATGAGCGTGAAGTTACATGGCTAAGAAACTGCTGATCAAAACCTGGGGTTGCCAAATGAATGAGTATGACTCATCCAAGATGGCAGATCTGCTAAATTCTGCCGGTGGCTATGAGCTGACCGAACAACCAGAAGACGCAGATGTTCTCCTCCTCAATACCTGTTCAATTCGTGAAAAAGCACAAGAAAAGGTATTCCACCAACTGGGGCGTTGGAAAACACTCAAAGACAAGAATCCAGAGCTGGTGATCGGCGTTGGTGGTTGTGTGGCAACCCAAGAAGGCGATCACATCCGCGAGCGGGCGCCTTATGTGGACGTCATTTTTGGCCCCCAAACGCTACATCGCCTGCCTGAAATGATAAAACAATCACGTGGCGATAGCGGCACAGTGATGGACATTACCTTCCCAGAAATTGAGAAGTTTGACAGTCTGCCTGAGCCGCGTGCCGATGGCGCAACAGCGTTTGTCTCCATTATGGAAGGCTGCTCGAAATACTGTACGTTCTGTGTTGTGCCGTATACGCGCGGCGAAGAAGTGAGCCGTCCGCTCGACGATGTGCTGTTCGAAATTGCCCAGCTTGCCGAGCAAGGTGTGCGTGAGGTAAACCTACTAGGCCAGAATGTGAATGCCTATCGCGGTGAGACCCATGATGGCGATATCTGTACCTTTGCTGACTTACTGCGCTATGTCGCCGCTATCGATGGCATTGATCGCATTCGCTACACCACCAGTCATCCGGTTGAGTTTACCGATGATATCATTGAGGTGTATCGTGATACGCCAGAGGTGGTGAGCTTTTTGCACTTGCCGGTACAAAGTGGCTCTGATCGAATCTTGACCATGATGAAACGCCCGCACACGGCGATTGAGTACAAATCCAAGATCCGTAAGTTACGTCAGGCACGTCCCAATATCACCATCAGCTCAGACTTTATCGTCGGCTTCCCGGGAGAAACCGAGCAAGACTTTGAAGCGACCATGAAGCTGATTACCGATATCGACTTTGATATGAGCTTCAGCTTTGTGTATTCACCTCGCCCAGGGACGCCAGCGGCAGATATGCCTGACGACACACCAGAGCAAGTGAAAAAAGAACGCCTGTACCGTTTGCAGCAGCAAGTGAACAGCCAAGCGATGCGCTATTCACGTATGATGCTAGAAACCGAACAACGTATCTTAGTCGAAGGACCATCGCGTAAGAATCTTATGGAGCTGCGCGGCCGTACTGAGAATAACCGAGTGGTCAACTTTGAAGGCTCTGTCGATTTGATTGGCCAATTTGTTGACGTAAAAATTACTGAAGTGATGCCAAACTCGCTCCGCGGTGAGCTGGTTCGTACCGAAAAAGATATGGACTTGCGTGTCGCCGTCTCGCCAACCGAAATCATGGCGAAGACGCGCAACGAAAACGAGCTTGGTGTTGGTGTATACACGCCATAACGCGTTCATCAATTCAACGGCGTCGGGTGACCGGCGCCGAAAGCGAGGATAATCTTGTCTAAAATCATCTCTCTTGACCTTACATTAGAACCTGCCGACAACACCCGTCTTGTCAACTTATGTGGCCCGTTTGACGATAATATCAAACAACTAGAGCGCCGCTTGGGTGTTGAAATTAGCCACCGCCATAATGCCTTTACGGTGATGGGCAAACCTCACACCGCCAACGCCGCCGTCGACATCTTAAAGCGGCTGTATGTGGATACGGCCCCCGTGCGTGGCAGTTCGCCCGACATTGAGCCCGAAGCCATTCATTTGGCGATCAAAGAGTCTGGCGTGTTAGAACAGAACACCGAATCGAGCATCCCTTACGGTAAAGAGATTAACATCAAGACCAAAAAAGGGGTGATTAAACCGCGCACGCCAAATCAGGCGCAATACATCGCCAATATGGTCAATCATGACATTACTTTTGGCATTGGTCCGGCGGGCACAGGTAAAACCTACCTCGCCGTCGCAGCCGCGGTAGACGCGCTGGAACGCCAAGAGATTCGTCGGATTTTGTTAACACGCCCAGCGGTTGAGGCGGGTGAAAAGTTAGGCTTTTTACCTGGCGATCTCAGCCAGAAGGTCGATCCTTACTTGCGTCCACTCTACGATGCCTTGTTTGAGATGCTCGGTTTCGAGCGGGTCGAAAAACTGATTGATCGTAATGTGATCGAGGTAGCGCCGCTGGCTTATATGCGTGGCCGAACCTTGAATGATGCTTTTATCATCCTAGATGAAAGCCAAAACACCACGGTCGAGCAGATGAAAATGTTCCTGACTCGGATTGGTTTTAATTCACGGGCCGTCATCACCGGTGACGTTACCCAAGTCGATTTACCGCGCAATGCCCGCTCAGGGCTACGCCATGCGATTGAAGTGCTGTCTGACGTGAATGAAATTAGCTTTCACTTCTTCCAAGCCGACGATGTGGTGCGCCACCAAGTGGTTACCCGTATTGTTCAGGCCTATGATAAGTGGGAAGCAGAAGATGCGAAGGCACGCAAAGAGGCTGAAGCACGTCGCCGAGAAGCGCGTGAAGCACAGCAAGTCGCGGTGCAACCAACCTCTATCCCACCACAGGACCCATCATGAGCTATTACGTCGATGTCCAGGTCGCCTGTGATGACGAACAGGGGCTGCCCAGTGATGACCAGCTTCAAGCTTGGTTTGAACATGCAATACGCGACGCCAAGCCTCAAGCGGAAGTGACGATCCGGATTGTGGATGAAGGTGAGAGCCAGAGCTTAAATCGCGACTATCGTGGCAAAGATAAACCGACGAATGTGTTATCTTTCCCCTTTGAAGCACCTCCTGGGGTAGACATAGATTTACTCGGTGATCTGGTGGTATGTCGCCAAGTTGTTGAGCAAGAGGCACAGCAGCAAGGCAAAACGCTGATGGATCACTGGGCACATATGGTCGTCCATGGTAGCTTACACTTATTGGGCTACGACCATATTGAGGATGATGAAGCCGAGCAAATGGAAGCCTTGGAACGAAAGATCCTGGCAACCATGGGGGTCAGTGACCCTTATGCGAATGACTTCATTGAGCGTTAACTAACTGAATGAAATTGAATGAACGACGATAATTCGCAAAACGCAGACGGTCCGAGTAGGAAGACCTTCTTCGAACGGCTGGGTCAGTTTTTCCAAGCTGATCCAAAAGACAGACAAGAACTGGTGGACGTATTTCGCGACTCAGAGCAAAACGCCCTGATCGATCAGGACACCCGGGATATGCTGGAAGGTGTGATGCAAATCTCTGACATGCGTGTGAGAGATATCATGATACCCCGTTCGCAGATGGTAATCGTTGAACGATCGCAGTCATTGGAAGCGATCATTAATATTATTATTGATGCCCAACACTCACGTTATCCTGTGATCAGTGATGACAAAGACCATGTTGAAGGCATCTTGCTTGCGAAAGATTTGTTGCGCTATCTGCGCCCCGATGCTGAAGATTTCGACATTGAAAAGGTCTTACGCCCTGTTGTGGTGGTACCAGAGAGTAAGCGGGTTGACCGTCTACTTAAAGAGTTCCAAGAAGAACGCTACCACATGGCGATCGTCATCGATGAATTCGGTGGGGTATCAGGTGTTGTCACCATTGAAGATATTCTCGAAGAAATTGTAGGCGAGATCGAAGACGAGTATGACGATGAGGAAGAGCAAGAGATTCGCCAACTCAGTCGCCATACCTTCTCGATGAAAGCACTGACCACCTTAGAAGACTTTAACGAGCATTTTGGCGCCCAGTTCCAAGATGACGTGGTAGACACTATCGGTGGGTTGGTTATGACTAGTTTTGGTCATCTTCCTGATCGTGGTGAAGAAGTCGACATTGGTGACTACCATTTTAAAGTGACGGCCGCTGATAGTCGTCGTATCATTCAGCTACAAGTCACCATTCCAGACAGTAGCGAATCGAACAGTGAAAACGCCTAACCGTTTACGCCCATTGGGGCAGCCATTATTGGCTGCCCTTTTTGGTGCGCTTGCCACCCTCGCCTTTTCCCCTTTTTCCTATTGGCCCTTTATGTTGGTCGCGCTCTGGGGCTTGTTGCTTCTTCTGCAAGTTGCTTCCTCGCCCAAACGCGCGGCTTGGATAGGTTTTAGCTGGGGGCTCGGCCAGTTTACAACTGGGGTAAGCTGGGTGTATGTCAGTATTGACCATTTTGGCGGGATGCCTGTGATCGCAGGCCTGTTTTTGATGGCACTGCTTATCGTCTATTTATCGCTTTACCCCGCGCTATTCGGCTGGCTGATACATAAATCACCCATCAAGCAAGCGGGCATAAAATGGACGATGCTGGCACCTGCCTTGTGGTTAGTGGTTGATTGGCTAAGAGGCTGGGTATTTACCGGTTTTCCCTGGTTATGGCCAGGTTATAGCCAAATAGACAGCCCGTTTGCGGGTATCGCCCCGGTACTGGGTGTTCAAGGGATCACGCTCGTCTTGGTGTCGCTTGCGGGCTTAGCCGCCTTAGTGACCCCCCATTGGGGACAATGGCAGGGGCGTGCTCGCCTCTTCGGTATGATCGCTATCATAGGGCTTTTTGCCGTCAGTGAAGGGCTCGGGTCGGTCAAGTGGACAACCAAAACCGATCAGCAGCAAACGGTCTCACTGATCCAAGGCAACGTCCCTCAAGCACTCAAGTGGCGCGCCGACCAACGCTGGCCAACCTTGATGAAGTATCTGGATTTAACCCGTCAACATTGGGACAGTGACGTGGTGATTTGGCCAGAAGCCGCCATTCCCGCATTAGAGCGAGATCTCCCCCGCTTTTTTTCGCAGTTAGACCAAGCGGGCAAGCACAATCAAACCACGGTGATCACGGGGGCGCTCGATCAGCGTGAGGATGGCACCTATTTTAATAATGTGCTCGCGCTCGGTGCAAAAACGCCGCGCTATCAGTATCCAGCACCCGCCCAGTACAGCAAACATCACTTACTCCCCTTTGGCGAGTTTGTGCCGTTTGAGTCACTGCTTCGTCCTTTGGCGCCGATTTTTAATCTGCCCATGTCGTCATTTTCTCCAGGCGAAGCGATTCAACCGGCTTTGCCTGCGAACGGCTGGGAATACATTACCGCCCTGTGTTATGAAATTGCGTTTCCCGCGCAAATCCGTGAAAACCTCACCGCCAGTAGCGACGCCATTATTACCCTCTCGAATGACGCCTGGTTTGGCCGCTCTATTGGGCCTTGGCAACATCTAGAAATTGCGCGTATGCGCGCGCTCGAGTTCGGATTACCCGTGATCCGAGCCACCAATAACGGGGTGACGGCTTTAGTCGATGAACGCGGCCAGATTGACGCCTCATTGCCACAATTTGAGACGCAAGTTTTAACCACACAAATTACTCAAACACAGGGGCTGACACCCTATCGTCAATGGGGAAACGGACCGCTTTGGGTGTGGATTGTTATCAGTGGCCTGGTGAGCCTGATTGCTTGGCGTCGTACTATTTATCCACAAAAAGGCTAGCGGTCGTCGCTAGCCTTTATATTTGACTATTGCTTTACAGGTCAGATTAAGACGTCCACACAAACCACAGGCGTTGATTGTCGGTTGAATCGGCATCGCGGCTATCCGTCAGTGCTGGGGTAGCAATTGTGCTATCTTGCTCTTCAGCGGGTGCCATCGTACGTGCCTCACGCTCTTGAGGCGTCATCAAGCGAACATGTCGATTGGCGGTGAGCTCGTTGATTAGTGCTTGTTGAGAGGCCGCTAAACGTACATCGAAAATCAGGGTATCATCGTTTAATTCTGCTAAGTGCACTTGTTGTAGCGCATTTAACCCCGCTAATGTGCGCTCAAGATCGACATAGTCATCGCCGTTATCCATGCCTGCCATGGCAATTTGAAGCGATGCACGCTCATCATCGTTATCGAGTACTACACCAGTTTGCTCGGCATAGTAATCAGCAATAGTATCAATCATGGCTTGGGCATTATTGGCTTGCCCGCGAGTTTGATCTGATTGCATGTCACTGGTATCGGGGAAGAATTGCCAACGGATCCCTTGCTCAGTCAACTTTCCGATCACAATGCCATCGGGCTGGTAGCGCTGACTGGCTTGCTCAACAGGATCAATAAAGCCGCCCCACAGATCACTGCTAGAGATCGCCATCAAATCATCAAAGTCACCCACCGGAATTAACACCGGCAGGCCGCGTATGGCCGCTGCATCACGTAGTTGGTCAATCACAGGACGCCCACTTTGCTCCCAAATAATTTGCCGGTCGCCATCACGGTCATCGACAAGCCACACTAATACCGCTGGGCGAGGACTCCCCCATAAGGGCAACCCTGCCTGGCGCAGCACGGCACGAATTTTTTGACTATCAAAGCCGACTTCGAGTGTGCGTTGTGCGGCACCATCAGATTGATCCTTGCTTTCTCCATATCCGAGTTGAGAGATGAAACCATCAACGTCTTGCTGCGCTTGCTCGACCGCAGGATTATCCGATACCTCGCGTTGTCCCGAAACTTTAGTCAGTACCGCGATCAGCGCTTGTTTTTTTGCCGCTTGTTGTGAGGTTTGCGCGCCATTATCCAGCGGGATACTGGCATGATAAAGGGGGCTTGCCATCGCACTTGGCAACCAAACACAGGCAATAAGGGCCAACAAAAATCGATTCATAGTTTTTCCACATGGATAAATAGGCGTCCAGCGATCATAAGCGGATAGCGCTAGGTTCAGCAATCCTCAATTGTAAAAAAGAGAGGACAAAGGGGGTCGCACCACCCGCAAACAGCATTGATTCGATGCCATCAAGGCGAGCAAGCGATCATGAGGCTGACTATGTTTGCATATGGATTAAAATGAAATGCGTTACATCATTTATTTGCTACCGATCTCACATTTAAAAACATGATAGGGATCACATAAATGCTTTGTGCTAGCATTGCGCGATTTTTTTTGGAGGTGAGATTATGTTGCAAGTTTTACAAGGGGCACAAATGCTGTTCGTCGCATTTGGTGCCTTGGTGTTAGTGCCACTGTTAACCGGGCTCGACCCGAACGTCGCACTCTTTGGGGCCGGGATCGGTACCCTGATATTCCAAGTCATCACCCGCCGCTCCGTCCCTATCTTCCTTGCCTCTTCCTTCGCTTTTATTGCTCCCATTTTGTACGGCGTCAACAATTTTGGTATTCCCGCCACCATGGGTGGCCTCATGGCAGCCGGTGTGATCTATTTATTGATGGGCGCCATCATTCGGATTAAAGGCGTGGATATTATTCACAAGCTCCTGCCACCGGTTGTAGTTGGCCCTGTGATTATGGTTATCGGCCTTGGGTTGGCTCCCACCGCCGTGAATATGGCACTCGGTAAAACTGGCGATGGGAGTGAGCAGTTAATTGCGGGGGACATGGCTATCTGGATCTCTTTGCTGTCATTGCTCACGACCATTGCAGTGAGTGTCTTTGCGAAAGGCTTTTTCAAATTAGTCCCGATTATGGCAGGGATTGTGGTGGGCTATGTTGCCAGCCTCGTCGTTGGTATTGTTGACTTTACTCAAGTTGCGAATGCGAGCTGGTTGATGATGCCTGCTTTTACCCTCCCAGAGTTTAACATCAATGCCATCTTATTTATGATCCCTGTCGCCATCGCGCCTGCCGTTGAGCACGTAGGCGATATGCTGGCCATTTCTAATGTCACCCGTAAAGACTACCTGAAAAAGCCAGGCCTACACCGCACGATGGCCGGTGATGGTGCCGCAACCATTGCCGCTTCACTGTTCGGCGCGCCACCCAATACCACGTATAGTGAAGTGACGGGCGCGGTAATGCTGACCAAAGCGTTTAACCCCAAAATCATGACCTATGCGGCGGTCACTGCCATCGTACTCGCCTTTGTGGGTAAGCTCGGGGCAATGCTGCTTACCATTCCTTTACCAGTGATGGGCGGGATTATGATCTTGCTGTTTGGCTCTATTGCGACCGTCGGGCTCAATACGTTAATTCGTAATCAAGTCGACCTACATGATTCGCGTAACCTTGCCATTGTTGGTGTCACCTTGGTATTTGGTATCGGCGGCATGGCGTTTGGCATTGGCGATTTTAGCCTGCAAGGTATTAGCCTGTGTGGTGTGGTAGCGATTGTGCTCAACTTGGTACTCCCGCGCCAAATGGGCGAAAACCATATTGTTGACAGTGCGCAAATGGAAGAAGAAAAGCACTAATCCCCCAACCTTCATCCATTAAAAAGGGCGCTGACATTCAGCGCCCTTATCTTTTGTCATCAGACTAACGTACTTAGTCTTCAAGATAACCGGATTTAGCTTTGTGCTGCGCGCGCTTCAACCAGCTTGATCGCTTGGTCGATGCGGGCAACTACCCGATCTTTACCAATCAGGTGCATCACCGCATCAACAGATGGGGATTGACCGCCACCCGTGACTGCAACACGCAATGGCATGCCGACTTTACCCATACCAACGTCTAGCTCTGCACACGTATCGGCAATCACCGCTTTCAGGGCATCAACCGTCCAATCATCCAGCGCTTCAATCTTGCCTTTTGCCACTTGCAACGGCTCTAAAGCGACGGGACGCAGATGTTTTTTCGCGGCGGTCGCGTCTATTTCATCAAAGTCTTGGTAGAAGTAACGGCTTTGTGCGGCTAATTCCACCAGGGTGTTGCAGCGCTCGCCAACCAATCCAATGACGTCTGTCAAGGCAGGGCCTTGGCTAGCGTCAATCTGTTGTTGATCAAGATGCCATTGCAAGTGCTTAGCGACCTCGTCCGGATCACCATGCTTAATGTAATGGTTGTTCAACCAATGCAGTTTCTCCGTATTGAACGCTGACGCCGACTTGCTGATCGCTCCCAATGAGAAAAATTCAATCATTTCTTCCATTGAAAATATCTCTTGGTCACCGTGCGACCAACCAAGACGCACAAGGTAGTTACGCAACGCTTGCGGCAAGAAGCCTTGATCACGGTACTGCATGACGCTGACCGCACCGTGGCGTTTAGACAATTTGGCGCCATCGTCGCCTAGAATCATCGAGCAATGAGCAAACTCAGGAACGGGCGCGCCCAGTGCCTCGTAGATATTAATCTGGCGCGGCGTGTTGTTAATGTGATCTTCACCGCGGACAACTTGGGTGATCCCCATGTCCCAATCATCCACGACGACGCAGAAGTTGTAAGTTGGGCTGCCATCCGTTCGACGAATAATCAGATCGTCAAGCTCGCTGTTGGCAATCTCAATACGGCCGCGAATTTTATCGTCAAAAACAACCTTACCCTCTTTCGGGTTGCGGAAACGGATCACATGCGGGTCATCCGCCTTGGCTTGGCTGTTTGCTTCAACCACTTTGGGGTGATTAGCATCGTAACGTGCCTTTAAGCCATTCGCTTTTTGCTCTTCACGAATGGTGTCCAAAAGATCTTTGGGCGCATAACATTTGTAGGCTTTGTCTTCGGCCAGCAACTGATCGACTAATTCGTTATAACGATCAAAGCGCTTGGTTTGGTAGTACGGCCCTTCATCCCAATCAAGACCTAACCATTCCATGCCGGTTAAAATAGCATCAACCGCTTCTTGGGTTGAACGTTCGATATCAGTATCTTCAATTCGCAAGACAAATTGACCGCCTTGGCTGCGTGCTGCTAACCAAGAATACAGTGCGGTACGTGCACCGCCCACGTGCAAAAAGCCGGTTGGGCTGGGGGCAAAGCGGGTTTTGATAGTCATTAGGATCCCTATCCCAGTGCTGAGAATGATGAGTAACGGTTAGTTTACCAGTCCAGGTAAATTCCACAATCAGGCCATGCGCAGAGGCTGCACATGGCCATGTAAACTACTGGTTGATTAAGGCGATCATCGCGTCTTCGTCGAGGACTGTTACGCCAAGATCTTGTGCTTTCGTCAGTTTAGAGCCAGCCGCTTCACCGGCGATCAACATATCAGTTTTTGCCGAGACACTGCCGGTCACTTTCGCGCCCAGTGCCTGTAACGCCGTTTTGGCATCGGTGCGTGACATTTGCGATAGCGTACCGGTCAGCACAATGGTTTTCCCCGCCAGCGGTTGTGCCTGTTCGTCTGATGGCGCACTCACCGCTGGCCAGTGAATGCCGGTGTTGAGCAGCGCATCTAAAACCGCTTGGTTATGTGGCTCAGCAAAAAAGCGAACGATATGGCCCGCGACAATGGCGCCCACATCAGGCACCGCAATCAGTGCTTCTTCATCCGCTGCTCGCAGAGCGTCTAAGGTTTTAAAATGCAGGGCAAGATTTTGCGCAGTGGCTTCACCGACTTCTCGGATCCCAAGCGCATAGATAAAGCGTGATAACGTCGTCGCTTTGGCTTTATCCAACGCATCAACCAAATTTTGCGCCGATTTCGGCCCCATTCGATCTAGTTGAGTCACACGCCCTGGGGTTAAAGTGAAGAGATCGGCAGGCGTTTCAATCAGCTCTTTTTCAATTAACTGCTCGACAATTTTATCGCCTAGGCCGTCAATATCCATTGCCTTGCGTGAGGCAAAGTGTTTGATCGCTTCTTTACGCTGAGCCAGACAAATAAGCCCGCCGGTGCAGCGTGCGACCGCTTCACCCTCAATGCGGGTCACGACCGACTCACAGACCGGACAGGCGTCGGGAAACACAATCGGTTTCGCCTGCGCCGGACGACGGCTTTCCACGACGCCAACCACTTGTGGGATCACATCACCCGCACGGCGAATGACCACAGTATCGCCAATGTGCACGCCTAAACGTTCTATTTCATCACCGTTATGTAAGGTCGCGTTGCTCACCGTCACGCCCCCGACAAAAACAGGTTCAAGCTTCGCCACTGGGGTGATAGCGCCCGTGCGGCCAACTTGAAATTCAACATCGTTGAGGCGGGTGATTTCTTCTTGTGCCGGAAATTTATAGGCAATCGCCCAGCGTGGTGCCCGTGCAACAAATCCGAGCGTTTCTTGGCTGGCTATCTTGTCCACTTTGATCACCACCCCATCAATTTCATAGGGCAGATCATCACGGCGGGCCAAAATATCTTGGTAGTAGGCTTTAACGCCCTCAAGCCCCGACACTTGTTTTACTTCTGGGCTCAGGGCAAGCCCCCATTTTTTAAGCCTATTTAAGCGCTCGCTTTGCCCTTCTCCGAACGGTGTCGACATCATGCCCACCGCATAGGCATAAAAGCTCAGCGGTCGATTGGCGGCAACTTTCGAGTCAAGTTGACGCAGGCTACCCGCCGCAGCGTTCCGAGGGTTAGCGAAGGTTTTATCGCCACGCTTTAACGCTGCCTCATTAAGCGCTTCAAAACCTGCTTTCGGCATAAACACTTCGCCACGCACTTCTAAACGCTCAGGCCAATCCCCTGCTTGCAAGGTCAATGGGACATTGCGAATCGTTTTTACATTGTGAGTAATGTTCTCGCCCGTGGTCCCATCGCCTCGCGTCGCGGCCTGCACCAATACGCCGTTTTCATAAATCAGGCTGACAGCCAAGCCATCAAGCTTTGGTTCACAGGTATAGGTGACGGGTTCAGTGTTACCGAGTCTGTCTTTGACTCGGCGCTCAAAATCGACGAGATCATCATCACTGAACGCGTTACCAAGCGACAACATCGCCAGCTCATGGGTAACGGTTTCAAAAGCGCTCAGTGGCGCGCCGCCTACACGCTGGCTAGGCGAATCTGACGTCACCCATTCAGGATGCTCAGCTTCAATGGCCAGCAACGTTTGCATCAAACGATCGTATTCGGCATCGGGCAGCTCAGGACTGTCTTCAACGTAATAACGGTAGGCGTGATAGTTGAGCTGATGCTTAATGTCATCAAGTTGTTGTTTACTGTAAGCCATGGTTTGGTTCGTCGTATCAGCAGAGTTGCAGACAAGTATATCGATAAATCGCCAACAGCGGGAGCCATGTCCCGCTGTCCGTCTAAGCAATCATCAATCGGTGTTAAGCACGTTACGAGGCGTTGAAGGCTTTCACTCGCTCGCGGTATTCATCAAGGCGTGATGGTGTCATCATTGAGCGGGCATCATCTAATACCAATCCACCCAACTCATCCGCAATTTGTTGTGCCGTTTGCAGCATCAATTTAAAGTTTTGCTCTGGCTCACCGTAGCAAGGTAGCGTCATAAAAAAGCTGATCCCTGGCGTTTCAAAGCTCTCTGAGTGACTCACATCAAAGGTGCCGGGCTTGACCATATTCGCGACGCTGAATAGAACCTTATCACTGCCAGATAAGTCTGAATGACGATGATAAATCCCCATATCACCAAAGCGCAGTCCATATTGCTCAAGGGTCGGAATTAAGTCCAAACCACTAAATACCGCATTATTATTGGCATGCACGTGTAAGACTAAAACTTCGGTCTCGTCGGGCTCATCGCTTTGGGTTGCCGTTTTTTCTGACCCACGTTCGTGGCTTTCATGCTCATCAACCTCAGCTTGAGTCGCCTCGTCGGTATGCATTGTTTCCGCTTCTGGTTGCGCGGAGGCGATATTGGCAGCTTCTGTCTCTCCTGTCTCGTCGCCATCATTGGAGGCAACCGACGCAGAGGCAAAGCTAGGATCATCATCAGTTGCCGACATTGACGGGTAAAGCGCTTGTTCTGAGTCAGACGCCACCTGAGTGTCACCGGCAAATAGAGGATCAACATCAGGCTTGTCGCCGAAGCTGACAGCAGGCTCCTGACGCGCGGGCTTTTCATTGCCATGCTTAGTATTGCTGACCACTCTCACCGCACCAATACCGTGTTGGTCAAACTTTTGCACGTCGTTATCGTCTTCCAGTTTTCCCAAGGGCTTTTCGCCGAACTTGGTCGTCTTTTCTTTCTTGTTTGTCCAGAGACCATGCAAAAGCAAAGCTGCAATTGCTAATGCTCCCAAAACAATCAGTACAAGGCGCAATTCCTGCATCATTGATTCTCAAATCTATCTATGTTCAGCGTTTTGATTAGCTTATGTCACAACGCCGACAGCTTTGCAAACGTTAGTGGAATCATAAGCGGGGCCCGATGGCTGACGCAATGCGTTAATGGTCAACTTAGTTAACTGTATCAAAAGTTGGGAAGAATTTAACGAATCGAGACACACAAATCCGTAAACTTTCCCATTATGGAGTCATTGTCATCGCCATGGCTCCCCCCATACTATAACCGCAAACCGTCAGTCGATACCGTAAACCATCAAGGAGAAACAATGAACAACGCGACACGTCCTCGTCCTCAAAGCGGCGCGGGCTACCTTTTTCAGGGGTTTTCATTAATGATGACACCCGGATTACGCCGCTTTGTGATCATTCCGATCCTCGTGAATGTGCTGCTACTCGGCGGGGCGTTTATCTATTTACTCTCACAATTTAGTGAATGGCTCGATCACTGGATGGCTATGCTACCTGAGTGGTTATCCTGGCTCTCGTTTGTGATTTGGCCTTTGGTCGTGATTGCGATTTTAGTGGTGTTCTCCTACGCATTCAGTACTCTCGCTAACTGGATTGCGGCGCCATTCAACGGCTTATTGTCTGAGCATCTGGAAGCGAAACTCACCGGCGCCCCCGCGCCCGACGATGGGATCACGGGACTTATCAAGGATGTACCGCGTGTCATGAAGCGCGAGTGGCAAAAGC
The DNA here is from genome assembly GCF_001996105.1 of Salinivibrio sp. IB643. Classification (NCBI taxonomy): domain Bacteria; kingdom Pseudomonadati; phylum Pseudomonadota; class Gammaproteobacteria; order Vibrionales; family Vibrionaceae; genus Salinivibrio; species Salinivibrio sp. IB643. The sequence continues at coordinate 1,771 of NZ_MUFF01000021.1, read as the reverse complement.
TAACCTATTACATACCCAAAGCACTCGGATTATTGTTATTGCTTTGGATCCCCGCCATTGGCCAAACCTTAGGCCCTGTGCTTTGGTTTTTATTTAGCGCTTGGATGATGGCCATTCAGTATTGCGACTACCCGTTCGATAACCATAAGGTCGCTTTCCCAACCATGCGCGATACTCTCAAACAACAGCGAGGCACTTCGTTGAGCTTTGGCGCAGTCGTCATGTTGTTTACTATAACACCTTTACTGAATCTCATCGTCATGCCTGCCGCAGTATGTGGTGCAACCGCCATGTGGGTCGATCGCCATAAAAAGCAGTTGGGGCGTAATTAGCGCCCTTTACGCTTTCACACTCACAATAAGATATAACCAACCGATCCTTTCAAAAACAGGCATTAGCGATATGCTTGGAGCAGTGATTTAAATCGGTGTCATGAAGGAACGATACAATGGGCAAGATTTACGAAGACAATACGCAAACAATTGGCCATACCCCACTGGTACGCCTAAACCGTGTTGCTAAGCCGAATGTGTTAGCAAAAGTAGAAGCACGTAACCCAAGCTTTAGTGTGAAGTGCCGCATCGGTGCCAACATGATCTGGGATGCGGAAAAAAAAGGCACCCTGAAACCAGGCATTGAGCTGATTGAGCCTACGAGTGGTAATACCGGGGTTGCGCTGGCTTATGTTGCCGCAGCGCGCGGGTATAAATTGACGCTTACTATGCCAGAGTCGATGAGCCTTGAGCGTCGTAAGCTACTTAAAGCGATGGGCGCGACATTGGTGCTCACCGAAGCGCCTAAAGGGATGAAAGGCGCAATTGCGAAAGCAGAGGAAATCATGGCGCAAGCGCCTGGTAAATATCTTATGCTCCAGCAGTTCGACAACCCAGCCAACCCAGAAATTCACGAAAAGACCACAGGCCCTGAGATCTGGGAAGATACTGACGGTGAAATCGATGTATTCGTTGCCGGTGTCGGCACCGGGGGTACACTGACCGGTGTGAGCCGCTATATCAAAAACACGCAAGGGAAAGCCATTACCACCGTCGCAGTGGAGCCTGCGGAGTCACCCGTGATTGCTCAAACTATTGCTGGCCAAGACGTACAACCGGCCCCCCATAAAATTCAGGGCATCGGCGCCGGCTTTGTCCCAAAAAACTTGGATATTAAGTTAGTTGATCAGGTCGTTTCTGTGAGCTCAGATGAAGCGATTGCCATGGCACGCCGCTTGATGGAAGAAGAAGGTATCCTAGGTGGGATCTCATCAGGCGCAGCCGTTGTCGCCGCGAACAAAATTGCCGAGCTCCCCGAGTTTGCGAATAAGACGATTGTCACAATTTTACCAAGTGCCGCCGAGCGTTATCTCAGTTCGCCACTATTTGCTGGCATGTTCACTGAGCTGGAAACAGAGCAGTAACAGCAGGTTAGCAATCTTCAACTGGTTTTTTCCCACAATAAAGGCCCAAATTGGGCCTTTTTTGTTTGATTTTTATATTAAGCTTTAGTAAAACACGGCAACATTTTTATTTTCCGCATCAAAATAAAAGCCCTTGAGGCGAGTGAGTGGAAAGCCAAAAATGAGAGAAAGATGACATGAAATTGACATGGATTAAGCTATCTGGTCGATTTCTTGGTTAGGTTAGCGTCAACGGATAGCGAAATCGCCCGTTAGCGGTTAAGCTAATCTTATATTTAATACATTGGTTAGGTTAGCGTCAACGGATAGCGAAATCGCCCGTTAGCGGTTAAGCTAATCTTATATTTAATACAT
>NZ_MUFF01000020.1:0-51191 GCF_001996105.1 Salinivibrio sp. IB643 | reverse complement strand
AGCTAATCTTATATTTAATACATAGATTTAAAAAAATACAGAAACGGGGTGAATCATGTATCAGAAGCAAGTTGAAATTAGTGCAGAAAACGGCCTACACACTCGTCCAGCGGCGCAGTTCGTCAAAGAAGCAAAAAGCTATGACGCTGACATCACTGTTGAGTCAAACGGTAAGAGCGCGAGCGCGAAAAGCCTATTTAAACTGCAAACCCTTGGCTTGACCAAAGGCACCAAGGTGACTATCTCTGCTGAAGGTGCGCAAGCACAACAAGCCGTTGATCACCTGGTAAAACTGATGGGCGAGCTGGAGTAATCCGGCTCTTTTTCTATCGGTTTTAAGTTGGATAAACGTAAGGTAAAGCTATGATTTCAGGCATCCTGGCATCACCTGGTATTGCTTTTGGTAAAGCACTGCTGTTGCAAGAAGAAGACGTTGTCATCAATAAAGATAAGATTGATGCGTCTCAAATTGAAAAAGAAATTCAGCGCGTATTGGATGCTCGCGAACAGTCTAAGACGCAACTCGAAGCGATCAAAGACAAAGCAAGGGAAACCTTCGGCGAAGAGAAAGAAGCGATCTTCGAAGGTCACATCATGCTGCTAGAAGATGAAGAGCTGGAAGACGAGATTGTCAGCTTCATCAAATCTAACCATGCCACTGCAGATCATGCGATTTACGCTGTGATTGAAGAGCAGGCGGTGACGCTTGAATCTCTGGATGATGATTATCTGAAAGAGCGTGCGGCAGATATCCGTGATATTGGTTCTCGTTTTGTTAAAAACGCACTCGGCATCAACATGGTGTCTCTGAGCGCGATCAACGAAGAAGTGATCCTGGTTGCGAATGATCTGACGCCTTCAGAAACAGCACAGGTTGACCTGAATTATGTGCTCGGTTTTATCACCGATATCGGTGGTCGCACCTCGCACTCGTCGATCATGGCACGCTCGTTAGAGCTTCCAGCGATTGTGGGCACTAACAATGCCACCGCCAATGTTAAAAACGGTGACATGTTGGTGCTTGATGCGATTAACAACCAAATTGTCGTTAATCCTTCTGACGACGAGCTCAACAAGTTTAAAGCGATTCGTGATCAACACATCGCGGAAAAAGCCGAGCTCGCGAAGCTCAAAGACTTGCCTGCTATCACATTAGACGGCCACCACGTCGAAGTGTGCGGCAACGTGGGCACAGTAAAAGACTGTGACGGTGTGAACCGTAACGGTGGTGAAGGTGTGGGTCTTTATCGCACTGAGTTCTTGTTCATGGACCGTGACTCGCTCCCCACTGAAGAAGAGCAATATCAAGCGTATAAGGCGGTCGCAAAAGCGATTGATGGTCACCCAGTGATCATTCGCACCATGGACATTGGCGGTGACAAAGATCTGCCTTATATGGATCTGCCTGAAGAAATGAACCCATTCTTGGGCTGGCGAGCCGTCCGTATCAGTCTTGACCGTCGCGAAATTCTCCGCGATCAGCTACGTGCGATTCTACGCGCATCGGCACACGGTAAAATTCGTGTCATGTTCCCGATGATTATTTCTGTCGAAGAAATCCGCGAGCTAAAAGAAGCGATTGAAACCTACAAAGCAGAGCTACGCCAAGAAGGCCTCGACTTTGATGCTGATCTTGAAATCGGCGTAATGGTTGAGACACCGGCCGCGGCTGCAATCGCTCACCACCTCGCGAAAGAAGTGGAATTTTTCAGCATCGGCACTAACGATTTGACCCAATACACCTTAGCGGTCGATCGTGGTAATGAGCTTATTTCGCACCTGTACAATCCACTGTCTCCTGCAGTACTAACGGTTATCAAGCAAGTGATTGATGCCTCACATGCTGAAGGAAAATGGACGGGGATGTGCGGAGAGCTTGCAGGTGATGAGAAAGCAACGTTACTATTGATGGGAATGGGTTTGGATGAGTTCAGCATGAGTGCCATTTCTATCCCTCGCATCAAGAAGATTATCCGTAATGCCAACTTTGCTGATGTGAAAGCGATGGCCGACACAGCGCTCACTTTGCCAACTGCGGCAGAAATCGAGGCCTATGTCGAAAAATTTATTGCGGAAAAAACCGCTTGCTAATATACAATCAGCAAAGAATTACTGCTTAGGAGCAACACTATGGGTCTGTTCGACAAACTGAAGAAGTTGGTGTCTGAAGACAGCAACGACGCTAGTGCTATTGAAATTATCGCCCCATTGTCGGGTGAGATCGTCAACATCGAAGACGTGCCTGACGTTGTGTTTGCTGAGAAAATCGTCGGTGATGGTGTTGCGATTAAGCCATCTGGTGACAAAATGGTAGCGCCAGTAAACGGCACTATCGGTAAGATTTTCGAAACCAACCACGCTTTCTCAATTGAGTCAGACGATGGCGTCGAGCTTTTTGTTCACTTTGGTATCGACACCGTCGAGCTGAAAGGCGAAGGCTTCAAGCGCATTGCCGAAGAAGGTCAAACGGTTAAAGCCGGTGATACCGTGATTGAATTTGATTTAGCGACACTCGAAGAGAAAGCGAAATCAACACTGACACCTGTTGTGATCTCGAATATGGATGAGATCAAAGAGTTGACCAAACTATCAGGTGCCGTCACTGTGGGTGAAACCCCAGTATTACGTGTCACCAAGTAATAAACCGTCTCTGGTTTAGACAAACGCAGCTAATTGGCTGCGTTTTTTTTAAGCCATCGCTCGGCCATCATTCGTAAACTGAAAAAAGAAGCGTTTGACGCGTCGGCTTCTTGCCCAATAAAGGCTTGCCCAAGCTAGCCAAAGGCCGTGTAAAGCAAGCAGCCAATCAAACTGCCCCCCAGTGACGATGAACGTTTGCCAGACTTGATAAGCTTCCCATAGCCATAATAGCCAAACCCACCAATAGCCAATGTGCCAGTGTTGTCTTAGCCATTCAGGCGCTCTGTCGCAGTTACCGACCAATAACAACAACCCGAGCGGCACCACGCCAATTGCCAAGCTTATATAAAACGCCGATAACTCAGGATAAACCAGCGCGAGCAACTCACTCCCCTGCTCTCGACTCACGCCAGCCATTGCCAATAGCCACCACGCGCGGCTTAATAACAGTAGACACAACACGGCAATCTGCGGTGCCTTGATATACCCTTTGTCGTCGAAGTGATGAAATGTATCCATAAGCTTATTGATTGAGAAGTCACATATTTACCATGGCGACATGCAATAAAAACTGCAAGCCTAAAAGTAAAATTTGTTATCCTTGGGTGGAGTTATTTATTAAGCGTTACATGGAGCCCTTATGGCCAAAGCCAAAGCCAACGCGACGATTTCGCCAGAAACGCAACAAGACGCCATGCGCGTTGCGAAAGCCACGCAAAAACCGGGACAAACAAAAGCGCAGACCAAACTGATTGCACAAGGGATTGAAAAAGGGATTGCCCAATATAAAAAGGAACAAAAAGCAAAAGCACGCGAGCAGGATAAAGCACGAAAAAAACAACAAAATAAACCATCAAGCGCCGCGCCTGTGAAAACATCTCAAGCCCCAGTCGATGACTCCAGCCCCGCTGAACCAGGGTTGGATAAAAGCTACAGCAGTCTCCCATGGCTTTTACTTGTGGTAAGCTGGATAGGGTTCATTGGCTATATCTTGGTGAGGGCGTAATGTGGAAGCGACTGATAACGGTTATAGGGTTCATCACTTTGGTTGGCTGCAGCAAAGGAGAAACGATGGCTAAACATCCGCCAGTGACGGCCTGTGGCGATAGTCCCAACTGTGTGTCTACGGCAGATACCCGAGAAAAATTCCAGCTGGCACCGCTTGATATCGCCAACGACAACGTGGCGTTTTCAGCCATTGTCGCGCATATCGCCGCCATGCCGCGTGCTGAGGTCGTCACCTCGCAAGATAATTACGCACACTTACGCTTTACCACTAAGGTGCTGCGCTTTGTGGATGATGTTGAAGTCTCGCTTGAGGGCAACCAGATCGCCCTTCGCTCCGCATCTCGGATTGGCTACTATGACTTTGGCGCCAACCGTCAACGTGCCGAGGTCATTCGCCAACGTTTAACCGACGCTGAGCTTATCACGCCTTAAGCGAGCAGCTAGTTGATATAAGAGCGAATATCGCGCTTTTTATCTTCGACCCAATCACGGCGGAACGGTCCCCAGTCTTTAAGCTGGTAGTAACCATCGTTATGACGCTTTCCATCTTGGATAAAAGTCATATCGATACCGAGCCCAGACAGTGATTTCAATACATCTTGGATCGTACGACGGGGCCAGCCTGTCGCCTCGATAAGGCGTGGCACATTTGGGCGTTCCATTTCTTCTACCAACACGGCAAGATAGAGACGCCGGGCGAATACCGGGTTTAGTTCCATATGAACCTCCAACAGTTACGAATGTTCCCATTATTCATGCTGCCTGCGAAGAGGCTTTGCGTTTGATCAAAAGGCCATCAAATCGACGTGCTGCAGGCTCATTTAGTGGCACATTTCACACGCTTCATCCCTTATCGCATCGCCAAACGGCCCCTTCCCCACTATTGCGTTCGATGTTGAGCGATGTCACTCTTAATTGTCCGTAAATAATGATGATAACGACCATGACAACTGTATTTGGCATTAAAAACTGCGATACCCTAAAAAAAGCCCTTAAATGGTTGGATAACCAAGGCATTAACTATCAGTATCACGATTACCGCAAGACGGGGTTAGATGCCGAGATGTTACAGACCTTTGTTGCCGAATTAGGGTGGGAGCCTTTGATTAACAAGCGTGGCACCACTTATCGCCAGCTAAGTGACGAACAAAAAGCCAGTTTAGACCAACCCCGTGCGATTGCGATCATGTTAGACAATCCAGCGATCATTAAACGCCCTTTACTCGTACACGAAGGGGAGTACTATCTTGGCTTTAAAGAGAGCCAATACGCTGAGATTTTCGCGTAATGTAAGTACTTATTTACTGTTGCTGTAAGGAAACTCCAATGACTGATACTGCTACGCTGGCTTTGGCAAAAGACTTGATCAATCGTGAGTCGGTCACACCGGAAGACGCGGGTTGCCAAGCTCAAATGATTGCTCGATTAGAAGCCCTGGGCTTTACGATTGAAACCATGGTGTTTGACGATACCACCAACCTTTGGGCGCGACGGGGCACTGATGGGCCGCTCTTTACGTTTGCGGGCCACACCGATGTCGTCCCCGCTGGCCCGCGCGATCAATGGCATACGCCGCCATTTGAAGCCACTGTCATTGACGATCACCTTCATGGACGTGGCGCCGCGGACATGAAGGGCTCACTCGCCGCCATGGTTGTGGCTGTTGAGCGCTTTATTGCCGAGCATCCAGACCACTCGGGTTCACTCGCGTTTCTGATCACGTCGGATGAAGAAGGACCCTTTATTAATGGCACCACCCGTGTCGTCGATACGCTGATGGCTCGAAATGAGAAAATCGACATGTGTATTGTCGGTGAACCCTCAAGCACGAATCACGTCGGTGATGTGGTCAAAAACGGTCGTCGCGGATCCATCACTGGCGATTTGTACGTTAAAGGAGTACAAGGCCATGTCGCCTATCCGCACCTTGCAAGTAATCCTGTCCATCAGGCCATGCCAGCGCTAACAGAGTTAGTGCAAACAGTGTGGGATAATGGCAATGCTTTTTTTCCACCGACAAGCTTTCAAATCCCAAATATTGAGGCAGGCACCGGCGCAGCCAATGTGGTCCCGGGTGAGTGTCATGCGCAATTTAACTTCCGCTTTAGTACCGAGCTAGATAGTGAAACCATCAAACAGCGAGTTTATTCTATTTTGGACGCGCACGGGCTCGACTACACCTTAGAATGGACCCACAGTGGTGACCCGTTTTTGACCGATGAAGGTACCTTGCTTGATGCAGTTGTGGCCGCGATTGAAGAGGTGAATCATCAAACGCCGCAATTACTGACAACCGGTGGCACCTCCGATGGTCGTTTTATTGCCCAGATGGGCGCTCAAGTGATTGAGCTGGGTCCGGTCAATGCCACGATTCATAAGGTCAATGAGTGTGTGAGTATTCCTGACTTGGAAAAGCTGACCGACATGTACCAAAAAGTGCTGGAAAAGGCGCTACCGTGAGCCTACGCGCAGCACAGTTGATTGGGCAAGACTCTTCAGCCCTTCAACCAATGAACGCGCAACCAGGGGCGCCCTGTTTGCATCAGGATGTGTTATCTGACGTCGCCGCCTTACAACAGGCGGCGAGTCGTGCTGGGTTCGCGTTGAGAGTCGCCAGTGGTTATCGCGCTTTTGAACGTCAGTTGGCGATCTGGAATGGTAAATTTAACGGCGATCTGCCTGTCCTTGATGCTCACAGCCAACCTATGGATATAACCCGCTTATCAGACAAGGAACGGGTGCACGCGATCTTACGCTGGTCGGCGTTACCCGGCGCCAGTCGACATCATTGGGGAACAGACATAGATGTGTACGATAAGCAGTCTCTTATCCCTGATCAGCCGCTGGCTTTAACCCCACCCGAATACGACAGTGGCCCGCAAGCGGCCTTTTCCTCTTGGCTATATGCCAATGTATCAGCATTTGGTTTCTTTCTTCCTTATGCGAGATACCAAGGCGGGGTTGCCAGAGAGCCATGGCATATCAGCCATATTGCCACCAGTGCGTCAATGTTATCCGCTTTCTCTCAGGATATGCTCGCGGCTGCGATCACCCATGCGCCGATTTGTGGGAAAGACGCTATCCTCGGCCAATTAGATTGGATATATTCAACTTACGTCACCAACTTATGCGAGGTGGAAAGATGGAATGGCTAACCAATCCTTATGTGATTATTACCATTGTGGTCGCCGTGGTCGTGAGTAACATCATGGCGCTCAAATATACCGCCAACGCCAAGTTTGGGCTTAAATACAAAGACAAGCCTGATAAGCATCAACGTTCAGCGTCTGACGATGACGCAAACGATAACACCGACCTCCCCACTGATGAGAACGACGATAAAAAATAGCGCCATATCCATGGCGCTATTTTATTTACACGGTGCTATTGTCTTCACACGCGACGCAATCGTTTGCTTTTTAAGCCAAAAAATTATAGGGCTAAGCCGATACGCTTTGCTACTTCGATATAAGCTTCTACCACACCACCTAGACCTTGGCGGAAGCGATCTTTATCCAATTTTTCTCGCGTGTTGGCATCCCACAAACGACAGCCATCTGGGCTAAACTCATCGCCAAGGACAATATTACCGTTGACGTCGACGCCAAACTCCAGCTTGTAGTCCACCAGCAATAAGTCACCCTCAGCAAACAGCGCCTTAAGCACATCGTTAACCTGACACGTCAGCGACTTCATGGTCGCTAATTGGGCTTGGCTCGCGAACCCTAAGGACTCACACAGTGATTCATTGACCATAGGATCATGCAGCGCATCGTTTTTTAAAAACAACTCAAAAGTAGGTGGAGTGAGTGCTGTGCCCTCTTCTACGCCCAGTCGGCGACAAAGTGAGCCCGCGGCAATGTTTCTTACCACACACTCAACCGGGATCATATCGAGCTTTTTCACCACGCACTCGGTATCGGACAACAGTTGGTCCATTTGGGTGGGAATACCTGCCTGCTCAAGCTTTTGCATGATAAAGTGATTGAACTTGTTATTCACTTCACCTTTTCGCTCAAGTTGCTCAACACGCTCACCATCAAACGCAGAGGTGTCATTGCGAAAGTGCAGAACAAAGCGGTTTTCATCATCGGTTGCATAAACAGATTTTGCCTTACCGCGATACAACTCAGCACGTTTTTCCATTACCTATTCTCTCCATTAGGCGCTAAAAAATAAGGGACGCTGTCTGGCGTCCCTATAAGATTACTGCGATGTAGCCTGGCGAAGCTGCGCAATGGCCGCTTTCAGCGCTGGGCTAAGCGCTTCTAACGTTGCTTTTTTAACCGGCTTTCCATCACTGTCGGTCACATTGATTGAGGTGCGGTTGCCTAAATCCCCTAACAATAGTGTGTAGCTATTGTCCGGCAGCGAGATAGGTTCAACCCCAAGGGCTTGCCAACGCTCATCATTCGGCGCAACGTGACGCGTTTTCACCGTACCTTGCGATTGGTTGCGGCTTTCTACCGTAAATCCGAGCGGTTTAATCATCTCAGGAAGTTTTTCCCATACGACATCATACGGAGCACGCGCAATAATCACTGGCAAGCCACTTCGATCAGTACCAAAACTCATCGGAATATCTGACTGACGTTGCGTAGCTAAACGGCGCGCCTCTGCACGTAATGCTGCATCATGGCTCACCGTAATCAGATTGGTCATTAAGGTGTTATAGCGTTCCTGCTCTGCCGGCGTCAAAGGTTCATCACTGGCCTTGGCGCGTGAATCAATCATATTGACGCCCAGTGCAAATCGCCGCCCTTGTTCGAGTCGTGATAGGCGGAACCGAGCCTGATGAGCACTGCCTTCTTTTTCCCAAGCGATCCAGCCGGTGTCAATTTGATCTGCGGCTTGTGTCTCAACAGGAATGGTCTTATCGTTCGCCAGACGTTCAACGGTTTCCCATAATTGGGTAAGCTGCTGCTCATTGGCAACCGCGACGGTTATTCCACGACTGTCACGCTCAATACGCGCCCCTGGCACTAAATCAAGCACTTGACGCGGCGGACGAATGTCGACATTTTTGCCGATTTCGCCCTTAAAGTCTTGCTCAGGGATCTGATAATTGGTGGAAAAGTAAGGCGCTTGATCCGGCAAGGTTTGCCACTGCGACAGCGGGGTCGTTTGCAAGTAGCTAAAATCATCTTTGGCTTGACGGCGTTGCTCGGCGCCACCACTACAGGCCACCAGTCCGGTGACCATGATGGCACAAAGGCCGAGCTTAAATACTGGTTTCATTGACACTCCAACGGCTTAAACAACACCCGCAACCTGCATGGCCTCTCGGACATCGGGACGCAAATGCTCGCTTAATTCGGTTAATGGCAGACGAAGATGGCCATCCGCAATCAATCCCATTTCTCGGACTGCCCACTTCACAGGGATCGGATTGGCTTCGTCAAAAAGGTGACGATGTAAAGGGATCAGCGTCTCGTTGATTGCATGCGCTTGGTCTGCTTCACCGGCGCGCGCCAATTGAATCATTTTGGCCATTGCCGCAGCGGCAACATTGTTAGTGACCGAAATCACGCCATGTCCACCAGCAAGGACAAAATCTAGCCCTGTTAAATCATCACCACTAAATAAGAGGAAGTCATCGCCACAAAGTTCCCGATGAATGGCGACACGACTGACATCGGCAGTGGCATCTTTTAGGCCGATAATATTGTCAAAGGTCGCTAAGCGCGCCACCGTTTCAGGCTGAATATCTACGGCAGTACGACCGGGGACATTATAGAGAATCTGAGGTAAGTCGGTCGCTTCGGCAATGGCTTTATAATGCTGGAATAAGCCTTCTTGCGTCGGCTTGTTATAATAAGGGGTCACACTCAAACAAGCGGCTACGCCCGACCCGGCAAACATTTTACTGAAAGTGATCGCTTCGTGGGTGGCATTTGCTCCCGTACCTGCAATGACGGGAATCCGCCCATCCGCGAACTCCAAGGTCTTTAGGACCACTTTAATGTGCTCATCCACGGTTACTGTCGACGACTCACCCGTTGTGCCAACTGCGACAATCGCATCTGTGCCCGCTTGGATATGAAACTCGACCAGTTTTTTCAGGCTAACGTAATCCACCTCGCCATGTGCATCCATTGGTGTGACGAGCGCCACTATGCTTCCAGAAACCATGTTCGTCTCCCTTATTGGTGATGCTTGCAATGTTACTTTTGGCGCTGGGTAAACACAAGAATAACCCTGCGCGCTGGCGTGTCTTATTCGACATTTCTTACCGCTACATTCAAGTTTGAGATTTTATCATTGAATCAGCGTCTCGTTAGCGTCAATAAAAGGTCAAACACTGTCAAGAGCGTGATCGTAATATCAAAAACTTGCGTAATCTCGAACACCCTCTATCATCGTGAATTCGGTTTACCGACAAAAAAGGAAACGCAGCGCATGCAAACATTAACGGAAGGCGCTCAAGCGCCTGATTTTTCATTGCAAGATCAAAATGGCGACACCGTCACGCTTAGCCAGTTTCAAGGCGAAAAACGCGTCCTCGTGTATTTTTACCCCAAAGCAATGACACCAGGCTGCACCACACAAGCCTGCTCTTTGCGTGATACTAAGGCCGAGCTCGACGCGCTGGATACCGTGGTGTTAGGTATCAGCCCGGATCCCGTCAAAAAGATCGCCCGCTTTGTCGCGCGCGATGAACTCAATTTCACCCTACTGAGCGACGAAGATCATGCGGTTGCGGATGCATTTGGCGTCTGGGGACCCAAGAAGTTCATGGGGAAAGAATATGACGGCATTCATCGCCTCAGCTTTTTGGTCGGCAAAGATGGCAAAATTGAACATGTGTTCAATAAGTTTAAGACCAAAGATCATCACCAAGTGGTATTGGACTTCCTGAACCAAGCCTAGGACGGCGCCTTATCCTGCCTGTTAACAAAAAAGCGCACGATGAATCGTGCGCTTTTTTCAAACGATGACCATGGGTTCACTTAGCCCACAGGCTTTGCCAATGCTTCTGGATAACCACGCTGTACCGCAAATTCACACGCAGCGCTGACAATCTTAGCGGTCGACGGGCGCGTCATGACGTAATGAGAGGTTGGCGAAATCCAGCCGGCATCTTCAAATTGCGTCAGGACTTTGTTTATCGCCGTCAGCGCCGAGGAGGCTTTCACGATTTCCATCCGCGCGTAGCGCTCACCATCGAAAGATACATCCGACGCCCGCAGCGACGGGTCCTCACCGGGAATTTGTTGCGCGCCACACAAGGGTTTTCCTCCGACTTCGGCCTGCTTAAATTCAGGCAGCCATTGAGCAAAATGTTCGATGGCACGGTCCGTGCGCTGGCACACTTGATCCCAGTCCCAACCTTGATCGATGTTTTTAACATAGCGCGCGTCGACATTCGGTTGCGCCGATTGCACTGAACTTTTCACCAAGCCACGCTCAAAGAGGGTCACGTCTTGCGTCATGCCGTGCAGTTGAAAGAAACCATCAGGATAAGGCGTCAGTTGTGCCATACCTTGTGGCGTGCCTCGCTGGCCATGAACAATAATTTCTGGCCATTGGTACGCCGTCGACGTCCAGTGGGCGACGTACGCTGCCTTGTACTCAACCAGACGCTGACGCCCGAAGCCCGCCATATCATCAATGGTCCCGGTGCGAAACCCCGCCGCATTAATCAGATAGTCAACCTCGGTGGTGTGCGATTGGCCTGCCTTATCTTGATATGTCACTTGCCAACCCGACGCTGTCTGCTGCGTATCCACGACCTTATGATTAAAGTTGAGTTGGCAATGCGGTACGTCGGCAAGCGTCAATTGCGCTTCAGCGGCGAGGCGAAATACACTCAGCCCGTATTCTTGCACCAATACCAACGGATACTTCATCGCACTGAGATCCAGTGACTGCGCAACCGGCCACATCCACTGATCAGCCGAATCGGTTATACTGCGATAATCTTTTGCTTTCAGCGCTTCAAGGTCTGATTGCTGATACAGGCGGAAATAATCAGCAGGTTCGCCCATCACTTTGTTGGCGCTATCAAGCTCGACCAATTGCGCATAACGCTCGCGCAAGGTTTCTAATCGAGCAATCACACTATCTAACGATCCTGGGTCTTGCTCTGGCACCGCCAACACCGTTGGGCGGCGATTTACAGAGTGCGGATACATGCGTACGGTCGCAACGGACTGGTCCAGTAAGGTTAAGCACTGATCGAGCGAGATTTCTCGATACAAATTGCCGCCCGCATGAAGATGACAGATAGGTGGGCCACTGACTAGCCCGGTTCCCGCTTCAAACACCTGGGTATCAATACCACGTTCAGCCAGTCGCATGGCCGCTGTCGTGCCCGCCACGCCGCCACCGATCACAGCGACGCGGAACCCCTCTAAATGCGTATGTTCTTGCCTGTTTTGTACCATGCCAACCCTGTTTTTCATTACTACTTCTGTGGGCCAAACTGATCACGGTAAAGCCTGTGCTCGTGCCGCTCAGCTCCTTTACTTAGGAGCCTGAAAACAAGATGGATCACTCTACGTCTTTTTTTGGATCATCATCGAGCTCAATTTCAGGCAATGCTTGCCATACCGCTTTCACTAACGTCGCCAATGGAATGGCAAAAAATACCCCCCAAAAGCCCCAGAGTCCACCGAAAACCAGTACGGCTATGATGAGTGCCACCGGGTGTAAATTGACCGCTTCCGAGAAAAGCACCGGCACAAGGACGTTACCGTCAAGGGTTTGAATCACGCCGTAAGCAATCATCACATACCAAAACCCGGGCTCAAGTCCCCATTGGAAAAGGGCCACGATCGCTATCGGCACCGTAACAATGGCCGCCCCGATATAGGGAACAAGGACAGAAAAGCCGGTGGCGACACTTAGCAACACGGCATAGCGGAGATCAAGTAACATGAAAGTCAGATAGCTGGTGATACCGACAATAATAATCTCGGTCACTTTCCCGCGAATGTAATTCGATATCTGTTGGTTCATCTCATGACCAACCCGAGAGGCAAGGCGGCGGTTACGCGGCAATAATCCTTTAAACATCGCCAACATTTGCGTTTTATCTTTCAGTAAGAAGAAAACCAAGAGCGGGACCAAAATCAAATAGACCGCTAGCGCCACGATGTTCACCAGCGATGATAACGATCCCCTCACCAAAGTTTCCCCGATACTGAGGACTTTAAACTGCAAGGTATCGACCAGTGTGTTCACCATATGCGGATTAATTAATCCTGGATACCGCTCGGGTAAGCTCATCATCAGCATCTGCATGTTATTAAACATGTTCGGCACATCGGCGACTAGGCTTACCCCTTGATTCCAAATCGTCGGTACCAAGCCAAACAACGCCATGAATGTGAAGCTGGCAAATAAGGCGATCACCACCAAAACCGATAATGTGCGAGGCAGCCCCAGTCGACTAAGACGATTGACCGGCCAATCGAGTAGATACGCCATGACAATGGCCACGAGTAAGGGCGCCAATAAGTTACCGAAAAAATAGATGGTGACAAAACCGACCAAAAGAATCAGCACTAGGCTGACCGCGTGTGGGTCGGAAAAGCGTCGCCGATACCAGCGATGTAACAATTCAAACATATCAGGCTCGTTATTGTTTTGTGACGTGTAAACGCGAGGCTGGCGTATCTAACCAAGCAATGGTAAATCCTTCACGAGTAAAATAGGTTGGAATATCGTTTTTCGCGCCTTGATCGCCCAGTAAAATCACTAACTGCTCGCCGGCACGCAACGACGCTGCTGCACGCTTGGCGAGTAGCAGGGCCATTGGGCAAACATGTGCTCGTAAATCAAGAGTTTGACATTCCATTCTGTCTCACCGGTCGGTATTATCGTTGGTATTGTAATGGACATTAGATAGAACGCCAACGAAACCCAGACAGGTTTTATCGGTCTGTACTTAAGTACACTTGCGTATTTTAAAAGGTAATGACACTTATGCCGCCACGTGCATCTTGCTTTTGGAGAGGAAAAACGGCTCGCCGCCTCGTCGCCTATGCGCTTGCAGGGACACTGGTCAGTGCGCCTGTGTCAGCAAACGTCGAGTCATATCAAAGTGACTTGCCTAACATTGGCACCGCTGCCGCGAGTACGCTGTCGGTGGCAAAAGAAAAAGAGTTTGGTGATGCTTATATGCGAATGCTACGAGCCAGCAAACCCATTATTGATGATCCTTTACTCAGTGAATATGTTAACGCCCTCGGGCATCGGTTAGTGGCGAACGCCAACGATGTCCGCACGCCCTTCCAGTTTATTTTGATTGATAATCAAGCGATCAATGCGTTTGCCTTTTTTGGCGGGTATATAGCCATGCATTCTGGGCTTTTCCTGCATGCCAAGACAGAAAGCGAACTGGCATCTGTGATGGCGCACGAAATCGCGCACGTAACCCAACGCCACCTTGCGCGCAGCATGGAAGCGCAGGCACAAACCTCGCCTCTGACGGTTGCCGCTTTAGTTGGCTCTTTAATGCTCGCGATTGCAGCGCCTGAAGCAGGCATTGCCGCAGCTCATGCAGCAACGGCGGGGAGTATGCAAAGCCAAATAAACTTTACCCGCCGTAACGAAGAAGAGGCCGACCGCATCGGAATTGAAACCCTCGCTCGCGCGGATTTCGATGTTGAGGCGATGCCACGCTTTTTCTCTCGGTTAGCCGATGAGTACCGCTACGCTAGTCAAATGCCGGAGTATTTCAGCACTCACCCATTACCCGCGTCTCGGATCACAGACTCACGCGCGCGTGCGCGCGAGTATCCTCAAAAAAGCGTGCCCGACTCTCCCGATTACCAACTCGCACGAGCGCGGATCGTTGCACGATATAGCGGTATCGCTGATCGTTCCGCCATGGACTGGTTTGAACGGCGTCACAAAGCAGCATCGCCAGCGGAAAAACATAGCCTTGATTACGGCATGGCACTGTTGGATATTGATGCAAAGCGCTATCAACAAGCGCGTGAGAAGCTGGCGCCCCTCATTAAAGCTCAACCCAATAATCGTTTTTATATTGACGCGATGACCGACTTAGAGATTGGCGAAAAGCAGTATGACAGCGCCTTATCCCGCCTGAACCAAGCCTTGAACCAGCAGCCTAACAATCGCGTATTGTTGCTTAATCACGCTTACACCTTGGTAAAAGCCAAGCGTGGCGGTGAAGCGATCAAGGCATTAGAGCGCTACACTCACCAGCATGCCGATGACAGCAACGGATGGTTTTTGTTACAACAAGCGTACGAAAGCACTGGCACACACCGTGACGGCGAATTAGCTGCTCAAGGAGAGCGCTACGCGCTGCGCGGTCAATGGAGCAAAGCCATTCGTAACTATACCCAAGCCGCTCAACTGGCTGAGTTAGGCAGCTTGGTACAAGCACGTTATGATGCACGTATCGATCAATTACGCCATCAGCAGGCACGCTTTAAAGCGCTCAGTGATCGTTAACTCAACTTAAAAAGGATAGATGTTGTGAGCCCCATTACTCTGTACCACAATCCACGTTGCTCAAAAAGTCGAGAAACCCTCAAGCTGCTTGAGTCAGAGGGCGTCACGCCGACAATCGTTAAATATTTAGAGACGCCATTATCTGCCGCTACGCTCCGTGAGTTAAAGCGACAGCTGGGCATGGCATCATTTCGCGACATGATGCGCACCAAAGAAGCGGATTACAAAGCGGCCAATTTGGGCGATGCTTCGGTAGAAGAAGCGCAATTGTTGGAGGCAATGGTTAATCACCCAAAACTGATTGAACGTCCCATTGCCGTTCAAGGCGACAAAGCGGTCATCGGCCGCCCACCCGAAAATGTATTGGTATTCGTTCAATGACACAAGTTCTCGTGCTTTATTACAGCCGTTCAGGTAATACACGTAAGCTTGCTCAACAAGTCGCACGCGGTATTGAAGCGCAAGGCGTTGAGGCGGTGTTGCGAACTGTGCCCGAGCTGCCTGCTTATGCCGATGGCAAAATACCGGACGTCTCGCCAAACGATCCCTTTGTCACCCGTCAGGATCTATTAGATTGCCATGGCCTCGCGCTCGGCAGTCCGGTACGTTTTGGCAATATGGCCGCGCCATTGAAGCAATTTATCGATAGTACCAGTGGCGAATGGTTATCGGGTGCCTTAATTGATAAACCTGCCGCGGTCTTTGGCGCCGGATCAATGCTTCATGGTGGCCAAGAAACCACGCTGCTCACGATGACCATCCCCTTACTTCATCATGGCATGATGTTAGTCGGTGTTCCACACAGCGAGCGTGCGCTTCATACAACGGAAGGCGGCGGTTCCCCTTACGGTGCATCCAGTATTGCGGAGCCACATCACCCTTTAATGGCCGACGAAAAGCAAATCGCAAAAACATTAGGCCAACGCTTGGCGCGTTTTGCCCACACTTTTCACCACCATCTAAGTAAAAGGATAGAATCGTGACAGATCATCGGCTCGCCTTCATGCGCAAATTGTCTTTGCTGAGTAACCTTGGCCTCATTGCTTGGGTGGTCGCGTGGCATGCTTACTTATCGCCCCATCCTCACTTGAATGCATGGGCGGTGACCATCGGCTGGACAATCCCTTTGCTGCTCCCTTTACCAGGGATCATCAAAGGTAAAGCGTTTACCCATGCATGGGCCAATTTTATTTTGATGTTCTATTTTTTACACGCCCTTACCATTCTCTATGTCGATGAAGGCGAACGGTGGATGGCTGCTGCAGAGCTCGTCTTCGTCACCGCGGCATTTGCTTGTAATATTGTCTTTGCCCGTTGGATGGGGCAATCACAAGGTCTAAAGCTGCCACGGCTTTCTCAAGTAGAAAAAGAGGAACGCCAGCGCTTTGAAGGTCGCGACGACGCCTCTTAGGCACCTTTGGTCACGGATAGACCGACCCGCGCTGTAAAACCAAACGCAAAAGCCAAGCGCTAGCACTTGGCTTACACCGGATAAGGGCGGCGGGAAAAGTAGCGATGATCACATTGCGTACACGGTGCAATCACATCGACCCGGCTGTGCCGCGTTTGATGATGGCACTGTTCACATTGCAACACGCCCAGTCCGACGATTTCACCTGCTTCATAAACGCCATGATGTTGAAGATCATCGAACATTTCACGCCACTCTAGCTGCGTACGGTCGGTGATCTCTGCCAATTGCTCCCAAATCGAGTTAGCAATCAGATCGTTAAACACCTGACTATCAATCTCTTCGGTTTGAGATTTATCGTACTGTTCACCGAACGCTTTCACATCACGTTTAAAGTATGCCTCGATCAAGGCCCATTCATCTTTGGTCAGATCGGCCGCGGCTTTGAGGTATTGATCAGACAAGGTCACCCAATGAGACAGTGCCTCGGGGCTGTTTTCTAACGCCTCTTTTACCCGCTCGATGATACTTTGTTGGGGTTCTTTCTCTTTATTCATGGTCCTGTCCTGATTCAAGTGTTGTTGCGGTCTCTGCCTTTCGTTATTCTATGCTGATATTTCTCTTTCAGGTTTTACCTTTCTCACAGAATCTCGGAAGCCATCGATGCAAGAACAATATAGCCCGCAAGATATTGAACAAAAAGTTCAAGCCCATTGGGATGACAATAAAACCTTTGTGGTTCATGAAGACCCTAACAAAGAAAAATTCTACTGTCTTTCTATGTTTCCTTACCCAAGTGGCCGACTGCACATGGGGCATGTCCGTAACTACACCATCGGTGATGTCATTTCCCGTTATCAGCGACTGCAAGGCAAGAATGTGATGCAGCCGATTGGTTGGGATGCGTTTGGCCTTCCTGCCGAAGGCGCTGCGATCAAAAACAAAACCGCGCCCGCGCCTTGGACTTACGAAAACATTGATTACATGAAAGGCCAGCTAAAAATACTGGGCTTTGGCTACGACTGGAGCCGTGAAGTCGCCACCTGTAGTCCCGATTACTACCGCTGGGAGCAAGACTTCTTTACCACGCTCTACAACAAGGGGCTGGTTTATAAAAAGACCTCATCAGTGAACTGGTGTCCCAACGATCAGACCGTGCTCGCCAATGAGCAAGTTCACGAAGGTTGCTGCTGGCGCTGCGATACGCCGGTTGAGCAAAAAGAAATCCCGCAGTGGTTTATTAAAATCACCGATTACGCAGAAGAGTTGCTGCAAGACATCGACAAACTGGACGGCTGGCCAGACATGGTAAAAACCATGCAGCGTAACTGGATTGGTCGCTCAGAAGGTGTTGAGCTGACGTTTGATGTTGAAGGCGATCACCCCGCACTCGACGTCTACACCACGCGTCCAGATACGCTGATGGGCGTCACTTACGTGGGGATTGCCGCCGGTCACCCCCTCGCGGAGGCGGCGGCCAAAGACAACCCTGCCCTCGCTGAATTCGTACAAGAGTGCCGTAACACCAAAGTTGCCGAAGCCGAGCTGGCGACCATGGAGAAAAAAGGCATGGCGACCGGTTTGTATGCCACGCACCCATTGAACGGGCGTCGTGTCCCTATCTTTGTCGCTAACTTTGTATTGATGGATTACGGCACTGGCGCCGTGATGGCGGTGCCTGCTCACGACCAACGCGACTTCGAATTTGCTCATAAGTACGCGCTGGATATCGAGCCGGTGATCCTCGATGAAAACGGCCATGCGCCCGATTTGTCAGAACAAGCGTATACCGAAAAAGGTAAGCTGTTTAACTCGGGTGAGTTTGACGGGTTAGATTTTAACGCGGCCTTCGATGCGATTGCGAGCAAGCTTGAATCGCTAGGTAAAGGCAAGAAAACGGTTAATTTCCGTTTACGTGATTGGGGCGTCTCTCGTCAGCGTTATTGGGGTGCGCCAATTCCGATGCTGAATACCGAAGACGGTGAGGTCGTGCCCGTCCCAGCTGAGCAGCTGCCCGTCATCCTGCCAGAAGATGTGGTGATGGACGGTGTACAAAGCCCTATCAAAGCTGACAAGCAATGGGCACAAACGCAATATCAAGGTAAGCCAGCGCTGCGTGAAACCGACACTTTCGATACCTTTATGGAGTCGTCGTGGTACTACGCACGTTATTGCTCACCGCAAGCGGATCAAATGCTCGACCCAAGCGCCGCCAATTATTGGCTACCGGTCGATCAGTATATCGGTGGCATTGAGCACGCTTGTATGCACCTGTTGTATTCGCGCTTTTTCCATAAACTATTGCGCGATGAAAATATGGTCGATAGCGACGAGCCATTCAAGCAGTTACTCTGTCAGGGTATGGTGCTCGCTGATGCATTTTATTACACCGACGAAAAAGGGGTACGTGTTTGGGTCTCGCCGACTGATGTGACCGTTGAACGGGACACCAAAGGGCAAATTATTCATGCGGTCGATAGCGAAGGCAATGTGGTTTCTCACGCTGGCATGACTAAGATGTCAAAGTCGAAGAACAACGGCATTGATCCCCAATTAATGGTGGAAAAATACGGTGCCGATACCATGCGTCTCTTTATGATGTTTGCCGCACCGGCGGATATGACGTTGGAATGGCAAGAGTCTGGCGTGGAAGGTTCACACCGTTTCTTACGCCGTGTTTGGAAACTGGTCTATGAGCATACCCACAAAGGCGACGTTACTGCGCTGGCAGTCGATACGCTCAATAATGATCAAAAAGCCTTGCGCCGTGATGTGCACAAAGCCATCGCCAAAGTCAGTGATGACATGGGCCGTCGTCAGACGTTCAACACCGCCATTGCCGCGATCATGGAGCTGATGAATCGCTTGGTTAAAGCGCCACAGGACAATGAACAAGACCGTGCTGTGTTAGACGAAGCACTCAAAGCCGTGGTATTGATGCTATATCCCATCACCCCGCACATCTGCTTTACGCTTTGGCAGGCCCTGGGCGAAACCGATATCGACAGTGCCGATTGGCCGCAAGCCGATAAAGCGGCCTTGGTCGAGGAGGAAAAGCTAATCATTGTGCAAGTGAACGGTAAGCTACGTGCCAAGATCACCGTGGCCGCCGACGCCGAGAAAGAAGCCGTTGAAGCACAAGCCATGTCAGACGAAAACGTGGTCAAATTTACCGACGGTAAAACGGTTCGCAAAGTCATTTATGTACCAGGGAAACTGGTTAATATTGTTGCTAACTAACAAGGAGCGATGGAGTGGATCTGTTTAACACTGTGCTTCGCTCCCTGCTCGTCGCGATGGTCTCACTGACCATCGCGTCTTGCGGGTTTGCCTTGCGTGGCAGCTATAATTTGCCCGATGAGGTAGACAAAGTGTCATTGACGAGTTTTGATCCCTATGGGGAGCTGACTCGCCAAATGCGCAACGCTTTGCGTCAACATAACGTTCAGATGGTGTCACCCTCTGACGACGTGGCGAATATCGAGTTGCTTAGCGAAAGTGATAGTGCACAAACTTTGTCACTCTATCAAAACAGCCGAGTAGCAGAGAAAGAGTTTCGCTATGTTGCACGTTATCGTGTCACCGTGCCGGAGAAAGGTAGCTACACCTACAATACAACCTTGAGCCGTAACTTTCTCGATAACCCACTGACCGCGTTAGCCAAGTCAGTCGAGCAAAATAAGTTAGTCGCAGAAATGCGTACCGAGGCGACCCGTCAAATTATGCGTCAACTGTCTCAACTCAAAGGGGATATCGCCGCATTTGAGCGTCAGCAAGCGGAACAAGCGGCATTAGAACAACTCGAGCAGGGAGAGACGCCCACTGAGCCCAATGTGATCATCGAAACGCGTCAAACTGAAACACAGCCCGCGCAATGATGAGAGCCTATCCAGAACAATTGGCGCAGCAGCTTAATCAGCCACTGCGTCAAACTTACTTAGTCTTTGGCACCGATCCTTTGTTAAAGCTCGAGTCTCGTGATGCCATTTGCCACACGGCACGCTCACAAGGCTTTGAAGAGCATCATAAGTTTATGATTGATGCCCAATTAGATTGGCAAGAGGTGTTTGACTGCTGCCAAGCCCTCAGTTTGTTTTCTTCTCGGCAGATTATTGAATTGACCTGTCCTGAAAATGGCCTGAGCAGCGCCCAAGCCAAGCAACTGACCGAGCTTGCCAGCTACCTCCATCCTGATATTCTCTTGCTCGTTCAAGGCGAGCGGCTCAATAAAAAGCAAGAAAGTGCCAAGTGGTTTACCACGTTGGCAAAGCAAGCCTTGTATGTAGTTTGCCAAACCCCAGATGCACGTCACTTGCCCCGTTTTATTGAACAGCGCTGCCGCCATCTCGGGCTACAACCCGATCAACCCGCGCTGCAGTTGCTTGCCCAATGGCATGAAGGCAACTTACTCGCGCTGGTGCAAAGTTTACAAATCCTCCACTTACTTTATCCCGATGGTGCCCTTACCTTACCTCGGATTGAGAGTGCGTTGTCGCGGCATCATCACTTCACCCCTTTCCAACTGACCGATGCGCTACTTGCCGGTAAGGCTAATCGCGCGCAGCGTATTATCGAACAACTGCATGCCGAAGGCGAAGAGCCCACCTTGTTACTACGTTTGATCCAAAAAGAACTCAAACAACTCTATACAATCCAAGAGCAAGGGCAACAAGGGCGACCACTCAACGTGCTATTCGATCAGTTGCGTGTTTGGCAAGCGCGCAGACCCATGATCACCGCAGCACTCAATCGGCTAAACAAAGTGCGTCTCGCCTCATTACTGCGCCAGCTCGCTGAGTTAGAGATACAGTTAAAAACCGATTTTGGCAGTGACCCTTGGCCTAACCTGCACTATTTTTGTGCACTTATGTGCCAACCCGCCGAACCTCTGGCGCCCTAGCGTGTCCAAAGGGCTGCCAAGTGATATACTGCCACTGAATATAATCAGCACATACATCGAGGTTCTCTTTGCAAGCTACCGAATTAAAACAGTTTGTCGCCGACAAAGTCGATGAGTTAAAAGCCAGCGATATCGTGACGCTAGACGTGCGAGATAAATCCTGTATTACTGACTTTTTGGTGCTTTGTACAGGCAACTCGCGCCGCCATGTGGCTTCAATTGCCGAGCACGTTTGTGAGCAAGCTCAAGCGGCTGATATTGGTGCCATGGGGACAGAAGGCAAAGATGACAGTGAGTGGGTCGTTGTCGATTTAGGCGACGTCATGGTTCACGTCATGCAAGAAGAACAACGCCAACTTTATCAACTGGAAAAACTCTGGAATTAATCCATGAAAATCCAGTTGATTGCAGTCGGCAATAAAATGCCCAAGTGGGTACAACAAGGCTTTGATGAGTATCAGCGCCGCTTTCCAAAAGACATGCCGCTTGAGCTGGTTGAAGTGCCTGCCGGTAAACGCGGTAAAAATGCAGACATTACCCGCATTTTACAAAAAGAAGGCGAAGCCATGCTCGCTGCGGTGAATCGAGGCAGTCGTATCGTTACCTTAGATATTCCCGGCAAGCCTTGGAATACGCCGCAATTAGCCAGTCAACTCGAGAAGTGGAAACTAGATGGGCGCGATGTCGCCATTTTAATTGGTGGCCCAGAAGGATTGGCCCCCGACTGTAAAGCAGCCGCTGAGCAAAGCTGGTCACTTTCGCCTCTGACCCTGCCACACCCACTGGTTCGCGTCATCATGGCGGAGAGCCTGTATCGCGCTTGGAGTCTCACCACCAACCATCCTTATCATCGAGAATAACGACAGATGAAGCGCCAACGAGTTGAAATCCGAGACCACAGTACCGAGGCTGCGTTATTTGTGCGCCGCGCTATTGTCTCTTTTGTCGGCATTATGGCGCTTGTTGGAGCGTTGCTCACCAACCTTTATCATATTCAAGTAACCGAGCATCAAGACTACCAAACTCGCTCGAATGATAATCGTATTAAAGTGGTCCCTGTCGCGCCTAACCGTGGCCTCATTTATGACCGCCATGGAAAACTGCTGGCTGAAAACCGCCCGGTTTATCATTTAGAAGTGACTCCCGAGCAAGTCGATGATATGTCGGCAACCTTGGCCAAGCTTAAACGCTTGTTGTCGCTGGATGACAAAGATATTGCACGTTTTCAACAAGAACGTCGCCGCTCTCGCCGTTTTAATGCCGTGGCACTCAAAACACAACTGACTGACAAAGAGGTCGCGATTTTTTCCGCCCACCAGCATCAATTTACCGGGGTTGAAATCAAAGCCTATCTAAAACGTCATTACCCATATGGCGATGCGTTGACACACGTGCTGGGTTATGTCGCAAGAATTAATGATCGCGATATTGCCAAGTTGCGACAAAAAGACGTGCTCAATAACTACCGAGCGACGCGTGACATTGGCAAACTCGGGATAGAAAAATATTATGAGCCCGAGTTACACGGAAAAGCCGGCTATCAGGAAGTCGAGGTGAATAGCCGAGGTCGTGTGATCCGGACACTTAAATACGTTCCCCCTGAGCCCGGTAAAGACTTGATCCTCAACCTCGATATTGATTTGCAGCTGTACGTGCGCGATATTCTTGGCGAGCGCCGTGGTGCAGTGGTGGTGGTTGATCCTGATACCTCCGGGGTATTGGCCATGGTATCGACCCCAAGCTATGATCCGAACTTATTCGTCCACGGCATTTCGAGTAAACAGTATCAGCAATTACTCAATAATAAAGATCGCCCACTGGTGAATCGGGCGACCCTAGGCATTTATCCCCCCGCCTCAACGGTGAAGCCTTTTATCGCTGTCTCTGCGTTGGAAGAAGGCGTGATCACGACCCAGACCACCCGCAATGACCCTGGTTATTGGCGCATCCCTAATTCAGACACCCGTCCATTCCGTGACTGGCGCCCCTGGGGCCATGGCCGCGTTAATATTGTTCAATCGATTGAAGAATCGGTTGATACGTTTTTCTATCAAATCGCCTACGACATGGGGATTGATAAATTATCATCATGGATGGGTCGATTCGGGTTTGGTCAATACACAGGCATTGATATTCAAGAAGAGAGCAGTGCCAATATGCCTAACCGAGAATGGAAAATGAGCCGCTATCGGCAACCTTGGTACAAGGGTGACACCATTCCGGTTGGTATTGGACAAGGCTACTGGACGGCGACCCCCATGCAGATTGTTAAAGCACTTACGGTGTTGCTTAACCGTGGCGAAGTGAGAGCCCCAAAACTATTAATGAAAACCCGCGATGAAATGGGTGAACACAAACCGAAGGCTGAGCCATTTCCACCGATAAAAGGGGTAGAGGACAAGTATTGGGATGTGGGACTAAAAGGCATGCAATTGGTTAATCATGGGCGTAAAGGGACAGCGCGTCGTGCTTTCCGCTCCGCGGAGTATCTATCGGGAGGAAAATCGGGCACCGCTCAGGTCTTTGGCCTAGGCGAAAACGAAGAGTATAACGCCGATGAAATCGCCGAACATCTGCGCGATCATGCGCTATTTATGGGGTTCGCGCCTTTTGAAAATCCCGAAGTCGCGGTATCTATGGTGTTAGAAAATGCCGGTGGCGGGTCAAGCAATGGTGCGCCGATCGCGCGCCGTATCTTCGATCATATTCTCGTGGAAGACAAAGAGACGGAGGAGGAAAAATAATGAGTTCGTTAGCTCAAGCCAGCACCAAACGCTCTTTGTTTGACCGCTTACATCTCGATTTGCCCATGCTGATTGGTATTTTGTTACTAATGGGCTTCGGGCTGGTGGTCATGTATAGCGCAAGCGGGCAAAGCCTGGCGATGATGGAACGCCAAGCCATTCGCATGACGCTGGCACTTGCCGTCATGTTTGCACTCGCCCAAGTTCCTCCTCGCCACTATGAGTTTTGGTCACCCTATTTATATGCCGTAGGCGTGGTGTTATTGGCGGCGGTATTATTCGTCGGAGAAACCGCCAAAGGGGCACAACGCTGGCTTGATCTGGGTTTTGTTACCTTCCAGCCTTCAGAAATCATTAAATTGGCGGTGCCTTTAATGCTGGCTCGCTTTATTGGTAAAGATCCCCTCCCCCCAAAAATATCTTCTTTGCTGATCGCGCTATTCTTGTTGTTGGTCCCTACACTCATGATTGCCAAACAACCCGATTTAGGGACCTCTATATTGATCGCCGCATCCGGTATATTCGTGTTGTTCCTAGCCGGTATCAGTTGGAAAATCATCACCGCTGCTGTCGTCGCGCTTGCCAGCTTTATACCAATACTTTGGTTTTTCCTGATGCACGATTACCAACGAACACGGGTGCTTACCTTGTTTAATCCTGAATCGGATCCGCTCGGTGCCGGCTATCACATTATACAATCTAAGATCGCGATAGGCTCGGGCGGTTTAACCGGTAAAGGCTGGCTCCATGGAACACAATCGCAGCTCGATTTTCTCCCTGAACGCCATACTGATTTTATTTTTGCCGTCATCGCCGAAGAATGGGGGTTAGTAGGTGTTTGCGTGCTACTGGCTTTATATGTGTTTTTGATTGGGCGAGGGTTAATGTTGGCAAGTCGAGCACAAACCGCCTTTGGCCGTATGATGGCGGGCAGTATTGTGTTGAGCTTTTTTGTTTATGTTTTTGTCAACATTGGCATGGTCAGCGGTATTTTACCTGTGGTTGGGGTACCCTTACCTTTAATCAGCTATGGTGGCACCTCAATGGTCACGCTCATGGCCGGTTTTGGTATTCTCATGTCCATTCATACTCACCGTAAAATGTTATCCAGGGCATAAACATGCGAGCTATTCTTGTTGTTATTACTTCCCTTTTATTCAGCGCCTGTAGCAATCAGCAAGGGCGCTACGATATGCATAATGACAAAGCCCCAGATCGGGTCCCACAAACCATTCACGTTGAGGACGCACACCCTAAATATGAGCCTTATAGCCTCGCAGGTAATAAGGATTACACGTTAAACGGGCAGTCATACAAGATTTTACGTAAGCCAAAAGGGTATCAAGAAGCAGGAATTGCCTCCTGGTATGGAGAGAAGTTTCACGGCCATCGCACCTCTAATGGCGAGGTCTACGACATGTACTCCATGTCTGCGGCGCACAAAACCTTGCCCTTGCCGAGCTATGTCGAAGTCACTAACCAAAACAATGGCAAAAAAGCGGTCGTACGTGTCAATGACCGCGGCCCTTTTCACAATCAACGCGTGATTGATCTTAGCTATGCCGCCGCGAAGAAGTTGGGCGTGTTAAAAACAGGGACTGCGCCTGTCTCACTGCGGCTTATCTCCCCTGGAAAACCCAAGGAAGATGAGTGGCACTCCGCCCGGCACCATGCCTATTATGTTCAACTGGCGGCGCTTTCAGATGGTTTAAAAGCTAATCAAACCGCGGAACAATTAGCAAAAAGCCATGGTCTACCTACCCATATCGCGCGCCGTGACCAAGTTTATCGCGTACGTTTTGGTCCGTTTTACGACCGTGGCCAAGCACAACAAGCGATGCGCACAGCAAAACAGCACCAATTGCCGGGCGCCTTTATCGTGACCGAGGCACTTGTGAGTACTGACTCATCGGTAACAAGTGCCAAAATAGATAATCAATAAGTTAAAGAAATCGAGCCTGTCGCTCTCTACGCAATTTGGTATAGTGACAAATACAGTATCGACATCGATAACCGACAAAAGTACTAACAATGATGAATAAAACCGTTTTTCGCATACGCGCGCTGCTTTCCGCGGTTGTGCTCACCACAGCGACTGTCCAAGCCGCGCCCGCTGTCGTCCCTGATGCACCGCAAATTGCGGCTAAAGGATATGTGCTCATGGATTACCACTCTGGCAAAGTGTTGGCAGAATATAATGCTCATGAGCGCCTCAATCCAGCCAGCTTAACCAAAATGATGACCAGCTACGTCATCGGCCAAGAAGTCGAGCGTGGTAACATTTCAATGGATGATGATGTTGTCATTAGCGAAAACGCTTGGGCAAAAAATTACCCTGAATCGTCAAAAATGTTTATCGAGGTCGGCACCACGGTCAAAGCGGCCGATCTAAACCGCGGTATCATCATCCAATCCGGTAATGATGCCTGTGTGGCGATGGCAGAACATGTTGCGGGCTCGGAAGACGCCTTTGTCGATTTGATGAACCGCTGGGGCGAAAGCTTGGGCATGAACAGCTCGCATTTTTCTAATGTGCATGGTTTAGACTCTCAAAATTTGTATACCACTCCCTATGATATGGCGTTACTCAGCCAAGCGCTGATTCGTGATGTGCCAGAAGAGTATCGGATATACAAAGAAAAAGCCTTTACCTACAACGGCATTACTCAATACAACCGTAATGGCTTGCTCTGGGATAAAAGCCTGAATGTCGATGGCATTAAAACGGGCCACACTGATGGGGCCGGTTACAACCTCGTCACGTCAGCGACTGAGGGCGACATGCGTCTTATTTCAGTTGTCATGGGGACGAAGAGTGCAAATGCCCGTAAGGCTGAGAGTAAAAAGCTGCTGAACTATGGTTTCCGTTTCTTTGAAACAGTTGCACCGCATAAGGCCAATGAAACCTTTGTCACTGAGAAAGTATGGATGGGTGATACAGACGAAGTCGCGCTTGGCGTCACCGAAGATACCTTTGTCACTCTTCCTCGCGGTAAAGCACGCGATTTGAAAGCGAGCTTTGTTTTAGAACAAACCCTCGAAGCGCCTATCAGTCAGGGCGATGTGGTCGGTAAGTTGTTCTATCAAGTTGATGATGAAGACATCGCTGAATATCCTCTGGTTGCCCTCAACGATGTCGAAAAAGGCGGTATCTTTAGCCGTTTCATTGACTACATCGTGATGATGTTCAAAAACTTACTTGGATAACCTCCACTTTACGCCGCCCTCCAACCTCGTGGGCGGCTTGTTTTCTGACTCTTAGCCGATTAGTATTTCGCGTTAATCGTGATCAATCGCACAAACGTGTGTCTTAACAGACATACTGTTAGGAGTTTACATGCAAGAGCAACCAAAATTAAAAGACCTGCTGGAGTTTCCTTGCCAATTTACCTACAAGGTCGTGGGCCAAGCGAAACCTGAGCTACCGGATCAAGTGTTAAGCGTTATTCAACGCCATGCGCCGGGAGACTATAGCCCCGCCGTCAAACCGAGTGCAAAAGGCAACTATCACTCTGTGTCTATTACCATTAAAGCGACCTCCATTGAGCAAGTTGAGACGCTTTATAAAGAACTCAGCGATATTGATATCGTCCGTATGGTTCTTTAATTCAAATACCCACACGACTGGCGGCTTTTAATCACGCCGCCAGGCTCTATAATATCGCCACTGACAACAATATGGGAAATGGGTTTGCAGCACCAACTCGTTGTGAGACACCTCGGCCGTCAACCTTATTCACGTGTTTGGGAACAGATGCGTGACTTCACCGACACACGTGATGAACAGACCCAAGATGAGGTCTGGTTGGTTGAACATGACCCCGTTTTTACCCAAGGGCAAGCGGGAAAAACGGAACATATTTTGGTCCCGGGAGACATTCCAGTCGTACAATCAGACCGTGGGGGGCAAGTCACCTATCATGGTCCCGGTCAGCTGATTGCCTATTTCCTGATTAATCTTAAAAGAAAAAAAGTCGGTGTGCGGGCACTGGTCAGTCATATTGAAAATCTAGTCGTTGACACGCTGGCACACTTCCACGTCGACGCTTACGCGCGACCCGATGCACCTGGCGTTTACGTTAACGATGCAAAAATATGTTCTCTTGGGCTCCGCATCCGTCGCGGGTGCTCATTCCACGGATTGGCACTAAACATCAATATGGATTTATCACCATTCCAGCGCATCAACCCATGTGGGTATGCCGGTATGGCCATGACGCAACTGAGCGATCAGGTTGATCACGTCACACTCGCTGACGTCCAACCTGTGCTGGTAGACACTTTAACTCAACAGTTAGGTTACTCTCAGGTTGAGTTTACAACGGAAAGCAGCGATTTATGAGCAAACCGATTCAGATGGAACGCGGCGTTAAATACCGCGATGCCGATAAAATGGCGCTTATCCCGGTCAAAAATATGCAGACCGAGCAAAAAGAAGTGCTGCGCAAGCCTGATTGGATGAAAATCAAGCTCCCGGCTGAAACTGCGCGTATAAAAGAAATTAAAGACGCGATGCGTAAAAATAACCTCCACTCGGTGTGTGAGGAAGCGTCGTGTCCTAACTTGGCTGAGTGCTTTAGCCACGGTACGGCAACCTTTATGATTCTGGGTGCCATCTGTACACGTCGTTGCCCTTTCTGTGATGTGGCCCATGGCCGCCCTGTGGCCCCTGACAGTGAAGAGCCAAAGCATTTAGCACAAACTATCAAGGACATGAAGCTACGTTATGTGGTGATCACCTCGGTGGATCGTGACGATCTCCGCGACGGCGGCGCTCAGCATTTTGTCGATTGCACCCGTGAGATCCGTGCGCTTAACCCTGATATTCAAATAGAGACACTGGTCCCTGACTTCCGTGGTCGTATGGATAAAGCCCTCGATATTTTGCGTGACAATCCACCCGATGTGTTCAACCACAACCTTGAAACGGCACCGCGTTTGTACCGAAAAGCGCGCCCCGGTGCTAATTATCAGTGGTCACTGGATCTGTTGCAAAAGTTTGGCGAAATGCATCCAAACGTACCAACCAAGTCAGGCTTGATGATGGGTCTCGGTGAGACCAAAGAAGAAATTGTTGAGGTGCTCAAAGACTTACGTGCGCATGGTGTCACAATGCTAACGCTAGGACAGTACCTCGCCCCAAGCCGTCACCACTTGCCGGTTGAGCGCTATGTGCCACCAGAAGAATTCGATGAATTAAAAGAAATCGCGTTAGAGCTTGGCTTTACACATGCAGCCTGTGGCCCGTTTGTTCGCTCCTCTTATCATGCAGACTTGCAAGCAAAAGGCGTTGAAGTGAAATAGCCTTATTGTGTGGGTACATGGTAAATAAGAAAAAGCCGCAAGTGCTGAATGCACTTGCGGATTTTCTAGTCGGTTATGACTGACTAACTTTCGCCATTATACGCGCGATAAGTAATCAGCCTTACCAACCCATTTATAGGTCGTTAGCTCTTCGAGTCCCATCGGACCGCGGGCATGGAGCTTTTGAGTGGATACCGCCACTTCAGCGCCAAGACCAAACTGCGCACCATCGGTAAAACGCGTTGATGCATTGACATACACAGCCGCCGATCCGGCACCGTTGATAAAGGCTTCAGCCGATTGTAAATCATTAGTCAGTATGGCATCGGAGTGACTCGCGTTATGGATCCTCATGTGCGCAAGCGCCTGATCCACGTCATCAACAACAGCCACACCCAGTGTCGGCCCTAGCCACTCAGTATCAAAGTCACCCGTTTGTGCTTCACGTAACTGCTCAACACCATCCAGATAGGGTAATGCACTTGATGCGGCAACAACATTCAGCTTATGTTGATTAAACAGCGTGACTAAACGCGAGAACAACTGCGCAGCTACGTCCTTATGCACTAACAAGGTGTCTAATGCATTGCACGCTGATGGGCGATCTGTTTTTGCATTGAGGATCACCTCTGGCGCTCTATCAAGATCAGCACTGTGATCAACATACAGATGACTAATACCAAAACCACCGATAATGACAGGAATGGTACTGTTTTGCTTGCACATCTTATGCAGCCCTGCCCCACCACGGGGAATAATCATATCGACGTAATCATCAAGGGTCAGCAGTTCAGAGACGAGGGCGCGATCAGGCTTATCAATATACTGAACGGACGCGAGCGGAAGGCCCGCTTTTTCTAACCCAGTTTGGATCACATTCACCAGTACCTGGTTGGTTGCGAACGTTTCTTTGCCACCGCGTAAAATACTGGCATTGCCGGTTTTCAAGCATAACGCGGCAATATCGATGGTGACATTTGGACGCGCTTCATAAATCACACCAATCACGCCCAGAGGCTCACGTCGCTTGGATAATGACAGGCCATTTTCGAGCAGTTTATGATCGAACTGTTGACCGACAGGATCGGCTAATGCGATGACTTGCCTAACGTCTTTTGCCATATTGGTGAGACGTTCTGGGGTCAGTGTGAGTCTATCCAACATCGCGGCATCCATCTGTGCCTCGCGAGCGGCGGCAAGATCGATTTGGTTTGCGGCTAAAATGGCCGCCTGCTGTGCATCAAGTTCATCGGCAATGATCGCTAACGCCTGGTTTTTCGTCGCGGTCGATGTGATTGCCAGTTGGTAAGCGGCGTCTTTTGCCGACTTACCCATCGTTTGTAAGCTCATCTGTTATTCGTCTCTTCTATTCTTCTCTGCTTGGATGTTATTCGTCGATGACCACAAGATCGTCGCGATGCATCGCAACCGGTCCATACTCATAGCCTAAAATATCTGCAATCTGTTGGCTATGTGCGCCGGCAATACGGCGCAAATCACGTGCGGCATAACGACAGATCCCCCGGGCCAGACACTTACCATCAACCGATTCAATACGTGCCACTTCGCCACGGACAAAC
This sequence comes from Salinivibrio sp. IB643, assembly GCF_001996105.1. NCBI lineage: Bacteria > Pseudomonadati > Pseudomonadota > Gammaproteobacteria > Vibrionales > Vibrionaceae > Salinivibrio > Salinivibrio sp. IB643. Next base: position 20,174 of record NZ_MUFF01000020.1, on the reverse strand, counting down.
TCGCCTTTCACAGCGACAATCCCTTTGCTCAACAAACTGCTTCCGTTTTGCGTCACTGCTGTGGCGGCACCGGCATCTACCACGATCTCGCCTGCTGGAGGAGGACCCGCCAAAATCCAACGCTTGCGGCTTTCTAACGGACTGTCTAAGGGTAAAAAGCGTGTCCCCGCATTATCACCGGCGGCAGCTTTTTGGATCACCTCCGGCTTACTGCCTGCTGCAATGGTGACTTCGACACCGGCTCGACGACCAATATCCGCCGCTTGCAGTTTGGTCGCCATACCTCCCGTGCCCAAGCCACCGACACTGCCTCCGGCTAATTTGCGTAAGGTTTCATCAATCGTGTGCACTTCACGAATTAATTCAGCGTCAGGATTCGCGCGAGGATCGGCGGTAAAGAGGCCAGGTTGATCCGTTAAGAGCAAAAGCTTGTCAGCATCAGCTAAAATCGCGACCAGTGCCGACAAGTTATCATTATCTCCAACTTTTATTTCAGCGGTGGCCACCGCATCGTTTTCGTTCACAATCGGGATGATACCGTTATCTAGTAACGCATGAAGCATGTCACGGGCATTGAGAAAACGTTCTCGGTGTTCTAAATCGGCGCGAGTTAATAACATTTGCCCAACCTGAAAGCCGTATAAACTAAACAGGTGTTCCCACGTTTGAATCAAACGACACTGGCCAACGGCAGCAAGCATTTGCTTATTTGCAACCGTATCGGCTAATACCGGATAACCAAGATGCTCTCGCCCTGCTGCAATGGCTGCAGATGAGACGATAATGACCTGATGGCCTTGTTGCCTTAACCTTGCACATTGGCGGACTAACTCAACCATATGTGCTTGATCCAGGCGCGTCGAGCCACCCGTAAGCACACTGGTGCCCAATTTAACCACGAGAGTTTGCGAGGGAATGTTGGCTGCTAGGCCACCATCTTGAAATGCGTCTTGAATAGTCATGCTTGCCTGATCCACAAAAGCTTAGGTGTCTCTTTTATCAATCCCTTGCTCATTTAACAAGAGCTGGGATCAGGCAATTCACGGTTACTTGGCGCCCGTCAGTTTAGGCTCGGTGAGCGCGGCGCTGGGTGACAAGGATAGATCGAGCTCTTGGTCTAGCAAGGTATACAGCTTGGTATAAAAGTTAGTTAGCGTTTTGTCTACCGCTTCCCTCGCCTCTTGAGGAATTGACTCATTTACCCAATCCCCTTTGTGGTCATAAAGACCAACCCCATAGCGATAATTGAACCCGTCTTCGGTGGGGGCTAACTCAAACCACCATCCCCAGAATTCTCGCGCATCAGGATCTTTTTCCGCATCCACACATACGGACAGGCTATCAAAAAAGTAACGTTCTGGTGCCGATATCTCCTCTCGAAAATAGGGGCCCAAAGCCGTAAATCGCGTTTTTAATCGTCCATGTGAAAGCGTCGTTTTATCGCTCATCGTGTCCTCCAGTGGCACTTTAACGTCTTTGTACATGGTATATCATGCGGTTAACGTGCAGGTGAATGTCAATCGGTCGCTTTCGGCGATAGATCACACCTTCGATTCGAGCTACCACCTCTTGTTATAGGTTTAAAGCATGTCCGTAAACCATTTGACGGTTTCTGTGAGTGCACGATGATAGCCATCGTGTAATGGCGTGTTTGGGAGGGTAACGGCTTTCCCTCCGCGACTGTATCGTGCGATTAACTGGTTATCTGACTCGGGACACACAGGATCATCTTTTAAGCTTAGCGCGAGAATCGGTACGTCTGTGCGGCGGCCAGTGAGCAGACCTTGATTTTTTAATGACCACGCTTGTAAGCGCGTTTTCAAAGTATCGATAGGCAGCCGGCGTCCTATGCGAGAGCCTAAAGTATCTAGATACATGGGTGGCATTTTCTTCATTCTTGTCGCATCGGTGAGTAATGCATGCACAATCCCCCCCAGTGACGCACTGGCCTTGATACGATGAGGTTCTAAAAATGCCATCCGTACTGCTGGGTTAGCCCCAAAACGGATACCCATGGTGCCGACGCGGTGGTGATCCGCCCATGGCACATCAGCGAGCTTATCAAGCATCGCCGCATGCAAGCGGCTGGTGTCTTCGTTTAAATGCCAGTGGCTGCTGTGGCCCACCGATGGCATATCAAGCGTCAGTACCGCGATATCGGCGGGAGCAAAGTAATCGACAAATAAGCGCCAGAGATCGGTTTGTAAACTATCAAGGCTGCCACTCAAGATCACAACCGGTAAGGTAGCGTCTGTACGTGGTAAATAGAGATACCCTTTTAACGTCTTACCGTCTAATTGCGTTTCGACAGTCTTCACCGTAAAAGGCAGTTGTGACATTGCTTTTTCAAAGGCTTTAAATGCCAAGGTTTCGGCCTGTAAGGCAAGGTTGTCCCCTTTAAGATGAGGGTAAGCCGCGATACCAAAGTAAGTACACGCCTGAAGCCACTGTTCACTCGCCTGCTTAGCCTTTCCTTCATCTGCCAACACTTTGGCTTTTTTTTGGTGTTGCATCCCTACTGCGGTCCACTCATAGTTCCAATTACCCGCTCGGTAACCTTCAACCGTATCCAATAACGCATCAACAGAACGGGTATTGTCAGAAGAGGCAATACGAGAAAAGATCGCTTCCATTTCGACCGGATCGACCCCTTGCCAAGTCCACTGACCGCGACGACGCATACGGTACCAACTCGATTCGCTGTCGCCATCAAATGCCGAGTAATTGGCTTGCTGGCTTTGTTGAACCGCACCAAATAGTGTTGATGTTTCGGTAGCATGTTTGTGTTTAGCAAAAAGCGTCACCGATAGGTTTTGTGATTCTTTCTTGGACACACCCACTCCTAGGCTTTTTTGTAACGTGATGTTAGTTTAAACCATACACATAGCAAGACCATGATTTTCCGCACTTAATCACAGGAATAAAAAACGCCGCGTGAAAACGCGGCGTTTTGGCTCAATCCGGTACGCTATTTACGTTGCCAACGGCATTTATTTTGCAATCGGATCAACATAGCTGACCGCCATATCCCAAGGCTGCTCAATCCAAGTATCTTGGGGAATATCAACGACGTAGTCATCAACAAGAGACTTGCCCGCTGGCTTCGCACTTACGGTCACAAAACGTGCTTTGGGGTAGAGTTGACGCACCATTTCAGCCGTCCCACCCGTGTCAACGAGATCGTCAACCACAATAAAACCGTCACCATCACCGGGCGCTTGCTTGACGACACGCATATCGCGTTGATGGTCGTGGTCATAACTGGAAATACAGACTGTGTCGACATGGCGAATACCCAACTCACGGGCAAGAATGGCAGCAGGGACCAAACCACCGCGGGTAACGGCGATAATCCCCTTCCATTGCTCTGCGGGAAGCAACTTTTCTGCCAATTGCCGGGTGTACATCTGCATATTGTCCCAGGTAATAATAAACTTTGTGCTCATGGTGAAAACCTCGTGGCGTCTCTCGCCTTATTTTAATGTCAATATGGGCAAGTTGCTTTACACTAAGAAGACAAACTTGAGTAAGAACAACCCCGCCAAAATCCAGATACTGACAGGAACTTCTCGCCCTTTGCCCGCAAAGGTTTTTACGGCACAAAACGCAATAAAGCCAAGCCCAATACCGCTTGCTATTGAATAAGTCAGCGGCATCAGCAAACACACCACCACAACAGGCGCAGCCTCAGTCAGATCACGCCAATTAATGCTCACCAAACCTGACATCATCAAGATGGCCACATAAAATAAGGCGCCAGCAGTCGCATAGGCAGGCACCATACCTGCTAACGGTGCAAAAAAGAGCGCCAGTAAAAACAGCATACCAACAACCACAGCGGTCAATCCCGTGCGACCACCAGCGGCAACCCCTGATACGCTCTCAATGTAAGACGTTGTGTTTGACGTGCCTAAAAGCGCCCCGACTGATGTCGCGGTACTATCTGCCAGTAATGCACGATTTAAGCGCGGTAGTTTACCATCTTTATCCAAAAGTTCCGCGCGCTGTGCCACACCCACTAAGGTTCCTGCTGTATCAAAAAGATCGACAAATAAAAATGCGAACACAATCGACACTAATCCCACTTCAAACGCGCCAGAAAAATCGAGTTGCATAAAGGTCGGCGCTAAACTCGGCGGCGCGGACATCACACCACCGTATGCCACATCACCGGCAATGACACCGATGATCGTGACCGCCAAAATGGCAATCATTACCGCCCCTTTCATTCCTCGGTGCACCAAACCGATGGTCAGAAAGAAACCAAGTGCCGCCATGGCGGGAGCAAAGGCTGTCACATCACCGAGCGCAACCAATGTTGCTGAGTGGTCAACGACAATCCCGGCGTTTTGCAACGCAATGAGCGCCAAAAAAAGTCCGATACCGGCTGATATACCGGTTCGTAGTGCCATTGGAATCGAATTAATGATCCATTCACGCACGCGCAAGACACTTAACAAAATGAAACATAACCCGGAGATAAATACGGCGGCTAACGCAACCTGCCAAGAGTGTCCCATTTGTAAAACCACGGTGTAGGTAAAAAAGGCATTCAGTCCCATCCCCGGCGCCTGTGCGACTGGATAGTTTGCCACAATCCCCATCACTAGACAGCCAACCGCTGCCGCTAGACAGGTCGCGACAAAGACAGCGCCTTTATCCATGCCTGCCTCAGCCAAAATAGAGGGATTGACGAAAATGATATACGCCATGGTTAAAAAAGTGGTGAACCCGGCGATGACTTCAGTACGAAGATCGGTGCCGTGGGCTTTAAGTTGAAATAAACGCTCTAACATCGGTTTTGTCCCAAACTAAAAATGATGTATCGCTAGATACTAAAAGGAAAACGTTTGCGTATTTAAAATTGGCGCAAATCTTACCGATCGATCGCTAAAATTTCCAGCGCTAAAATCATTTAGTAGTGACGAGGAGGTAGAGGAAGAGAACATTCTGTGGCAGCACGTCGATATAACTAGACAAGTACGATTTATAGACAAAAAACTTATAAAAAAAACGCCACACATTGTGTGGCGCCAGAATAAAAGCTTTTGCTTTCTGGATCAGAAATCTCTCTGTAAGAGCGGGGGAATCATAAAACTTACTTGCGGTAGCCGAACGAAGCCGGATACGTAAAACCTTTGGTGTAGACTGACTGCTGATTCCAGTAGTAGCTCGATACCATGCCTTCCATTTTTTACCTCTCTCAAGTTTAAACCAATGTTGTTCACATTTATCTCGGTTCCTTGGAGGCGAATGCTCGGGTTCACTCCATGAACAACTGGCAAGCGATGTTGCCAATGTCTAGATAATATACCAAAGGTAATTTATTTACAAGCTTTAAAGTGACAGGAGTCACAAAAAGTTCATATATGTAATTTAATTACAATAATAACGCCTAGTTTGATTGGCATAGCGGGTTTTTATCCATGTCTGTTGCCGTGATAGCGACAGTGATATGCTTGGGTTTGTTTTTCCATTTCAGTGAGACCTGCTGCATAAAAGGTCAACCATAAAATATAATGGAGTTTATCGTGTCTGACATTAGCCAATTATCACCGCGCCCTGTTTGGGCGTTTTTCGACCAAATCTGTGCTATCCCTCATCCTTCTTATCATGAGTCACAGTTAGCCCAGTTTATTATCGATTGGGCAAAGGGACGTGGTTTAGCGGTTCGTCAAGATAACGCCGGTAACCTATTCATTCGTAAACCAGCCACTCCCGGCATGGAGAATCGCAAGGGCGTAGTCTTACAAGCCCACCTCGATATGGTGCCTCAGAAGAATGAAAATACCGATCACGATTTTACCCGCGATCCTATTCGTCCCTATGTGGATGGGGAGTGGGTCACTGCCGATGGCACCACGTTAGGTGCGGATAACGGTATGGGGATGGCATCCTGCCTTGCTGTTCTCGATGCCGATGACATCGAGCACGGTCCACTTGAAGTATTACTCACCACCAACGAAGAAGCAGGTATGGATGGCGCGTTTGGGCTTGAAGCAGGCTGGCTAACAGGTGACATACTGCTCAATACCGACTCAGAGCAAGAAGGGGAAGTGTACATGGGCTGCGCGGGTGGCGTGGATGCCAGTATGCATTTTCCACTCGAGCGACAAGCGATAGAGGGAGATCTGGCACGCTTTACGATTGGCATTAAAGGATTAAAAGGGGGTCACTCGGGCGTGGATATTCACACGGGCCGAGCGAATGCCAATAAATTATTGGCCCGTTTCCTGAGCCATCATCTTGATGACGTCGACATGAGCCTACTCGCGATACGTGGTGGTACATTACGCAATGCCATTCCTCGTGAAGCGTTTGCTGATATTGCCGTGCCTGCATCGCAAAAAGACGCACTGGCTGGCGCTGTTGACCGGTTCGCGACGCTGCTACAAGACGAGTTAGGCCGCTTGGAAGAGCAAGTGACCTTGGTAATGGAATCCACTGACAATGCAACTGTTCCCCTCACACGCGCCGTCCAATCACGTTTATTAGCGGCCTTAAATGCTGCGCCTAACGGGGTAGTGAGAATGAGTGATGATGTCCCTGGCGTGGTCGAAACATCACTTAACCTCGGCGTGATTAATACTGAGGAAGATAAAATTACCGCCTTATTTCTGATCCGTTCATTGATCGACTCAGGCCGTGAAAACGTGCAAAGCATGCTGCAATCACTGGCAAGCTTAGCGAATGTTAATGTCGAGTTTTCAGGCGCCTACCCAGGTTGGAAACCGGATCCCGATTCAGAGATTATGCATATTTTCCGCGATACCTATGAAGGAATCTATCAGCGTAAACCTGACATCATGGTCATTCATGCGGGGCTAGAGTGTGGCCTATTTAAACAGCCCTATCCCAACATGGATATGATCTCATTTGGTCCGACTATCAAGTTTCCGCATTCTCCCGATGAGAAAGTAAATATCGATAGTGTTGGGCACTATTGGCAACAAATGCAGGCGATTTTAAAAGCGATTCCAGTTAAAACGGCCTAGCCGAGTAGACTCAGTTGGGGGGCGGTATCGTCTCCCAACCCAACCGACAAACCAATCAGGCGAATACCTCGCCCTTCCCCTCGATAAAAGGCTTCGTGTAACAAGGTATCAAACAAGGCGCGGTCCAAGGACTCACATCGGTGTGCGACCGTGGTGGTTTGAAAGTCATTAAACTTCATTTTGATCCCTTGCCGGCAAATTCGTCCCCCTGCATCGGCTTTTTCTAATCGCGTCAGCAATTCATCGTATAAACGATCAATCCACGGCAAACAGGCATCAAGCAAGTTTAGATCCTCAGACAAGGTTTTTTCGACTCCGACGGATTTCCGTATACGCTCAACTTGTACCTCACGTCGGTCAATGCCATGAGCACGCTGCCAAAGCACGGAACCAAATTTACCAAAGCGCTGGACAAGCATTGATGGATCCGCGGTTTGAATATCATGGCAGGTAAACAGATTCCATTCATGCAACTTGGTCAAGGTGACCCGTCCCACACCAGGAATAGACTGTAAAGGGAGATCGCGAACAAAGTGTTCAACTTGGTCGGGTGACACCACGCAAATACCATCGGGTTTGTTTTTATCCGACGCCACTTTGGCGATAAATTTAATCGGCGCCACGCCCGCTGAGGCCGTTAGTCCTAACTCATGACGAATGTCGCGCCGAATTGCTTCGGCTATTAAGGTCGCAGAATTTTGATAGCATTGAGTCTCAGAGACATCGAGGTAGGCTTCGTCAAGGGAAAGCGGTTCTATAGTATCGGTATAGCGATGAAAAATAGCATGCAACTGTTGAGAGATGCGACGATATTTCGCCATGTTGCCACGCATCACTGTCAAGCCGGGACACAGCTTTAATGCTTGAGCGGTGGCCATCGCAGAACGTATGCCAAACCGCCGCGCGGGATAATTACAGGTGGCAATGACACCGCGTCCATCGGCAGAGCCACCAATGGCTAAAGGAATAGACTGTAAGGCCGGATTATCGCGCATTTCTACTGCGGCATAAAAACAATCCATATCAATATGAATGATTTTTCTGCTCATGCTCCGGCCTTTTCATCAGAGTTCAGACGGGTTAGCCACGCGCTTTATAAAATGACGCGTTGGCAAAACACGTTAGATGATTTGATTTTTTTTCCACTCACGCGTTTTCTCCGCCCGCGCTTCGCGTTTTTTTCGTGCATCGCACGGCTCTGGGCAGTCACACTCTTTTTCAATACCGATCGCCCCCAAGCCACCACAGCTGCCGCTGATGGTTTTCTGCTGAACGATATAACCGATCGCCATACCCGCAATGACAAGGAGAAAGACTGCGAAGGTGATAAGAAAGACTGACATAATTGCTCACCTATTATTGGTCGTGATGCTCAGCGCCATGTGATGCGCTGAGCGAGTAACACGCATTACGCGTGCTTTAATCGTACTGCCTCAACGGCACTGACGCTGTCCATAAAGACACTAACGCTGCAAATAAGGTTTAAACGCCTCTGACGCGGTTTCTTCAAACCCATCGTCTGTTTTTACTACCATAAATACAGGAATATTCGCTTTGTTGGCTAATTCCATCGCTTTATCTGGCCCGAGTACCATAAAGCCCGTGGCTAAGCCATCAGCCGTCATACAAGACGGATCAAGTACGGTTACTGAGACCAAGTGATGATTGATCGGACGTCCTGTCGTAGGATCGATAATGTGCGAATAACGCATACCATCACTTTCAAAGTAGTTGCGATAGTCGCCAGATGTGGCAACCGCCATATCGCCTGGCTCGACGATCTCTTGTACTGACTGCGCTCCCGCACTCGGCTTCTCAATCGCGATACGCCAAGGCACTTGATCTTGGTTCACACCTTTTAATTGTAACTCACCACCAATCTCAACCAAATAGTTATCGAGTCCTAAATCGCCAAGGTAGTTTGCCACAACATCCACCCCGTACCCTTTCGCAATGGTTGATAAGTCAACATACAAGTCAGGGTTGGTTTTTGTGAGTCGACGCCCATCTACACTAAGGTGTTCTAAGCCCGTCATCGCCATCCGTGACGCTATCTCTTCATCACTGGGAATAGTCTCCGGCCGCTTTTCTGGCCCAAAACTCCAAAGGTTAACCAATGGCCCCACTGTGACATCAAGCGCGCCTTGGGTAAATTGATTCAGCCGAATTGCCTCGTTAATCACGGTGATTGTCGCTGGAGAGACAGAAACAGGTGAGTTCGCTTGATGCTGGTTGAATTGACTCAGTTCGGAGTCTGTTCGGTAAGTCGACATCTGATCGTTGACTGTTTCTAAACGCTGATCGATTGCTGCTTGAACGACATCCTGCGAGGGAGTAGCGTCCGTCGCGATATATTTGATCGAATAATAGGTCCCCATCGTCTCGCCCGTAAGATGCACAAGCTCAGGGGCGCGCTCACAACCGATAAGACCTGCAACCACGGCAACGACTGTTGCACAGCGTAACCAAAACTTCTTCATAGTGGTGTCCTTCGACATCAGGTTTATACGTAAAATGGCTGGCCCTTGGGCCAGCCATTACAAGGTCAGACGAACAATCAGTGCCTATCCGCCGAAATCATCCAACATGATGTTTTCGTCTTCTACACCAAGATCTTTAAGCAAGCCAATCACGGCAGCGTTCATCATTGGTGGTCCACACATGTAATACTCGCAGTCTTCCGGTGCCTCATGATCTTTCAGATAGTTTTCATAAAGCACATTATGGATAAAGCCAGTATCACCCTCCCAGTTATCTTCTGGTAACGGGTCGGACAGTGCGCAATACCAGTTGAAGTTCTCATTTTGCTCTTGGAGCATATCGAAATCTTCAACGTAGAACATTTCACGTTTAGACCGCGCGCCATACCAGAACGTCATCTTACGATCCGTGTTAAGACGTTTGAGCTGGTCAAAGATATGTGAGCGCATTGGCGCCATACCTGCACCACCGCCGATAAATACCATCTCTGCGTCGGTGTCTTTGGCGAAAAACTCCCCAAATGGACCCGAGATAGTGCACTTGTCACCCGGCTTTAATGACCAAATGTAAGAGGACATCTGGCCCGGTGGCACGTCTGGGTTACGCGGTGGTGGCGTCGCCACACGTACGTTAAGCATGATAATACCCTCTTCTTCAGGGTAGTTAGCCATGGAGTACGCACGGATGATATCTTCATCTACCTTAGACTCATAACGGAAGAGATTGAACTTATCCCAGTCCTCGCGATATTCCTCAGGAATATCAAAGTCTGCGTATTTGATATGGTGTGGTGGCGCCTCAATTTGAATATAACCACCGGCACGGAAAGGTACCGATTCGCCATCTGGAATACGTAATTTGAGCTCTTTGATAAATGTGGCTTCGTTGTTATTAGAAATAACTTCGCAATCCCACTTCTTGACGCCAAAGATCTCTTCTGGCAATTCAATCTTCATGTCTTGTTTAATAGCAACCTGACACGACAGACGCTCACCTTCACGCGCTTCACCTTTAGTAATGTGGTCAAGCTCGGTCGGTAGAATGTCACCACCGCCTTCTTTGATCTTCACACGACATTGACCGCATGAACCACCGCCACCGCAGGCAGAAGACACAAATACACCAGCACCAGCCAGTGCGCCAAGCAGTTTTCCGCCTGGCTGAGTGACGATCGCTTTTTCAGGATCGTCATTAATATCGATTGTGATGTCTCCGGTTGGTACCAGCTTCGATTTGGCGAATAAAATCACCATCACCAACGCCAGTACAATCAGAGTAAACATCACTACACCAAGAATAATGTCCATTGACTATTCCTTTCCTCGCAGTTTACCCGGCTTACAGTTGCACACCAGAGAAAGACATAAAGCCCAATGCCATCAGACCTACAGAGATAAAGGTAATACCTAATCCTCGTAGTGCAGGTGGCACATCTGAATACTTCATTTTCTCGCGGATCCCCGCCAGCGCGACGATGGCTAACATCCAGCCTACGCCCGAACCAAAGCCATAAACGACCGACTCGGCGAAGTTGTAATCACGTTGTACCATAAATGATACGCCACCAAAGATGGCACAGTTCACTGTAATCAACGGTAGGAAAATACCGAGTGCGTTGTAGAGCGGTGGGAAGAACCGATCCAATACCATTTCTAAGATTTGTACCAAAGCAGCAATAACACCGATAAAGGTCACAAAGTTCAGAAAGCTCAGATCCACCCCTTCAACCAACGCATCTTCACGTAGGATAAGGTTGTAAACCAGGTTGTTAACCGGTACCGAAATAGTCAGTACCACCACAACAGCGACACCGAGGCCGAACGCCGTTTTCACTTTCTTAGACACCGCCAAGAAAGTACACATGCCGAGGAAGAATGCCAACGCCATGTTCTCAATAAAGATTGAGCGCACCAGCAGGCTTAGATAGTGTTCCATGTGCTGTTACTCCTTCGCTTCAACTTGTTCTGGTTTGAAGGTACGCACAATCCAAATCAAAAAGCCGATGAGGAAGAATGCAGAGGGGGCTAACAGCATCATGCCGTTAGGCTGATACCAACCACCTTCGCTGACAACCGGCAGGATTGATACGCCAAAGACAGAGCCAGAGCCCAGAAGCTCGCGGAAGAAAGCCACTGTCATCAGAACAAAACCATAACCCAACGCGTTACCAATACCATCCATGAATGACGGTAATGGTGATGACTTCATTGCATAGGCTTCTGCGCGTCCCATCACGATACAGTTAGTGATGATCAGCCCCACGAAGACCGAAAGCTGCTTAGAGATGTCATAAACAAACGCTTTCAGCGTTTCGTCAACCACAATAACTAATGAAGCGATGATCGCCATTTGAACGATGATACGTACACTGTTAGGAATGTGGTTACGAATCAGCGACACGAAAAAGTTAGACATTGCGGTGACGAACATCACCGCCAGTGTCATGACAAAGGCTGTCTGCATCTGCGTAGTCACCGCTAGTGCCGAACACACCCCGAGAACCTGTAAGGCAATCGGGTTGTTGTCTAGCACCGGCGATAGCAGATTCTTCTTCAGTTCTTTCGCTTCAGCCATTGGTCAGGCCTCCCTCACGAACTTTTGCTAAGAACGGGCCAAAACCCTGCTCACCTAGCCAGAAATTAAATTGATTCTGAACACCGTTACTGGTCAGCGTTGCACCAGAAAGCGCGTCAATGCCGTGCTCGCTTCCTTCAGGTGCGCCGCCTTTGACGATTCGAATAGCTGGCTCGCCTTGCTCGTTGAACAGTTTTTTACCATCCCACTTCGCGCGCCATTTCGGGTTTTCGACCTCGCCACCTAAGCCAGGGGTTTCACCTTGCTCATAGTAAACGATATCAGCAACCGTGTTACCATCCGGCTCAACCGCGACAAACGCGTACATCATACTCCATAGGCCTGAGCCTTTTACGGGGAGAATGAGGCGCTGTATATCACCCGAATCATTTTTCACGACGTAGACTTTAGCGACATCAGCACGACGGCCAATGTCTGCTACATTCTCTTCGCTACTTAGCTTTTTCGAGAGGCTAGGATCATTCGCGGCCGCGCGCTGATCATAATCAGCTGCATCAGCAACATTGACGGCATCCGGACTGACATAGTCGCCCTTTTCAAGGCTGACTAAGCGCGTTTCAATATACTTGTTGTAAGCATCGTTAATCGCGCTCTTACCACCCGCCACATCGACACCTGCGACCGAAAGGATGTTCTTTTGTACGTCTAATTTTGCGTTCATTTGTTGCAAAGGACGTAACGCCACCGCTGCACCAGACACCACGATTGAGCACACCAAGCTCAACGCGATAACAACGATCAGCGTCTTTTTAGTACTATCGTTACTACTTGCCATTACGAGCCAGTCTCCGTTTGATGTTGCCCTGAATCACCAGGTTATCGAACAGTGGTGCAAACAGGTTAGCGAACAAGATCGCCAGCATCATACCTTCTGGATATGCTGGGTTTACCACACGAATGATCACTGCCATGACACCGATCAATGCGCCATACCACCATTTCGCTTTATTGGTAAACGCAGCAGATACCGGGTCTGTTGCCATGAACATCATACCGAATGCAAAACCACCTAGCACCAAGTGCCAGTAGAACGGCATGCTGAACATCGGGTTGGTATCTGAACCAATCAGATTAAACAAGGTCGCCGCAACGGCCATGCCCAAAAAGGTACCCAAGATGATGCGCCATGACGCGATCCGCATGTATACCAAGGCTGCACCGCCAATTAAGATGGCAATGGTGGAGACTTCACCAATTGAACCTGGGATATTACCAATAAAGGCGTCCATCCAAGTCATGGTTTGACCACTAACATTGTGCATCAGCGCTGATTGACCACCGGTGTACCATTGGCTTAGCGCGGTTGCACCTGAATAACCATCGGCTGCAGTCCATACCAAATCACCCGAGATCTGTGCTGGGTAGGCAAAGAACAAGAACGCACGACCTGCCAATGCTGGGTTCAAAAAGTTACGACCCGTTCCACCAAAGATCTCTTTTGCAACGACCACACCAAAGGTGATACCGAGCGCGGCTTGCCATAATGGCAATGTCGGCGGCACGATGAGGGCAAACAAAATGGATGTAACAAAGAAACCTTCGTTCACTTCGTGTTTACGCACGATACAGAAAAGTACTTCCCAGAAACCACCCACAATAAAGACGGTGGCATAAATAGGCAGGAAGTAGGTGGCACCGAGAATGGTTTTGGTCCCCCAGCTTGCAGCCGCTAGCGGCCCAGCGATGGACTCGGTTAACCAATAATGCCAGTTTCCGCTGATGACTTGCGCAAGCTGATCGCCTGAATACAAGTCCATCAAGCCCATAACCGCTTGGTTACCTGTGTTGTACATCCCCCAGAACATCGCTGGGAACACCGCAAGCCAAACCATGATCATGATGCGTTTCAAATCGATACTGTCACGAACATGCGCGCCGGCTTTGGTCACCATACCTGGCGTGTATAAAATGGTCGCAACCGCTTCATACAAGGCAAACCACTTTTCGTGTTTACCGCCTGGCTCAAAGTGTGGCTCGATTTGCTCTAAAAAGTTTTTCAGGCTCATCTGTTACCCTTCCTTCTCAATTTTTTCCAGGCTCTCGCGGAGCATTGGACCAAATTCGTACTTGCCTGGGCAGACAAAGGTACAAAGGGCCAAATCTTCAGGATCTAACTCCAGCGCGCCTAGCTGTTGCATGCTATCTGTATCGCCGGCACAGATATCACGCAGCAACATGGTTGGCTCGATATCTAGCGGCATCACTCGCTCATAATTACCGATCGGCACCATGGAACGATCACTGCCATTGGTGGAAGTGGTTAAATTGAAAAGCTGACCTTTAAACAAATGGCCAAGATAAGCGCGCGTCACTGAGAAGCGATTTTTACCGGGTGCTAGCCAACCAAACAGTTCTTTCTCGTTACCTTCGCGAAGCACCGAGACCTGCATATGGAAACGACCTAGATAGGCATGTGGACCAGTAGCTTTGATACCAGAGAGTACAGAGCCAGAGATCACACGGCTTTCGCCTGCCATTAGCTCGCCATCTACCAGCTCATCGAGATTAGCGCCAAGCTGGGTACGAATGAGGCGTGGCTGACTGACCATAGGACCCGCAATAGACACAACACGATCGGTTTGAAGCTCACCTGTCAGGAATAGGTGCCCAAAGGCAATCACATCTTGGTAATTAAGATGCCACACCTGCTTTTCCATGTTCACAGAACGCAAATGATGGATATGGGTACCAACCAGTCCTGCTGGGTGAGGACCAGCAAAAACGTGTTGTTCAACATTAGATTGCTTGCTGGTTGGAAGCTCAACGTCCGCTTTGCACACAAAGACAGATTTGTCCGTGAGGCGCGACACGACGTCTAAACCAGCCACAAAGGCCTCTTTTTGTTCATCAATGATCACTTTAGGATCTGCGGCGAGCGGATTGGTGTCCATTGCATTAACAAAAACAGCTTCGGGTTCAGCATCAATCGCTGGAGAACGGCTGAACGGTCGGGTGCGGAGCGCGGTCCACATCCCAGACTCAACCAGTTGTTCAACAACGGCTTGACGGTCTAGCGAGGCTAATTGCGACGCTTCGTACTTATTGAAGGTAACTTGCTCATTTCCATCGACTTCAATGACGACAGACTGAAGAACACGCTTGGCACCGCGATTGACTTCAACCACTTTACCAGCTGCGGGCGCAGTAAATTTGACACCAGGGTTTTTCTTATCTTCGAAAACCACTTGGCCTTTCTTCACTACATCACCCACTCGCGCATGCATAGTGGGGCGCATTCCAACGTACTCTTCGCCAAGCAAGGCGACTTTCTTGATGGCTGGACCATCACTTATCACCTGAGTAGGAGTCCCTGCGATGGGGATATCCAAACCCTTTTTTATTGTAATCATACGCACTTGCACTACATTAACGGGAAAAAGAATTCTGTTATTGCGCAGTTAAAGACACGACTTTCGACTGAATGGCGGCCTAAAGGCACACCGTCGCAACATCCTGCTAACCACGCAATCACACAAAGGCAACCTAGGTTAGTCTTTAAGCACGATATTCTATCACTAACCACAGCACTGATTCTATGGCTATTGTCACTAGGGCGTGGCAATTATCCATACCTGCACAAACAATGCGCGTTGTAACTTCACAGTTTTACTGTTGTTTTTTTACGCGTTGCAGACAGCTGTTGACCGAGACAGTCACGGATTAACACTTGTCTGGCCGTAATCAATACCAAGCAGACACCAGGCCTTTATGTAAGAAATTGTTGCCATGAGGTAAAAGATAAAATCATGCCCACTCTCACTCGCCTAAGACGCATTCACGCCACCCCCTCGACATGCCGGAGAGTCAGGCGCTTGGGTCTGCGCTTGCCATTCTTGCGGTGAATAGGTGTGAATCGCAAGCGCGTGAACCTCACCCGCCAATTCATCCGCGAGTGTACTATTCACCGCTCTATGGCGCTGAATAAGCCGCTGGTCGCTGAATAGCTCCGAGACAACCACCACCTTAAAATGACTTTCCGCGCCTTCAGGCACATTGTGCATATAACTTTCGTTGTGTACCTCAAGGTGGGCCGGCGTGAAAGCCCGCGTCAGTTTTTCTGTTATTTCTGTTTCAATTTTCATGACGTCCCCAAAATCTCCGGGCGACCTGCCCAGAGTTCAGCCGTTATTGATAAAATTGCGAATCGAGTGATGAATCGAACAACGACAGGCAATTTGCCCTCGTTTACATTGCAGTTATCGCGTGAGTGCGACAATATACGCAGTCCGTAACCCCCGATGCAAACGCGCCAATGAAAACACTACTTCCGATTCCAGATAGCGAATCAACCTTGACGCTACACCGTTACCCGCAGCGAAAAAATGAGAC
Source organism: Salinivibrio sp. IB643 (assembly GCF_001996105.1). NCBI lineage: Bacteria > Pseudomonadati > Pseudomonadota > Gammaproteobacteria > Vibrionales > Vibrionaceae > Salinivibrio > Salinivibrio sp. IB643. The sequence continues at coordinate 3,774 of NZ_MUFF01000020.1, read as the reverse complement.
GCTACAAGCCTTCGATGCCGCCGATGAGTATATGATTGCGCACGCGAGTACATGGTCACTACGTAAAAATGCGCGAATATTGATCATTAATGATCAATTTGGCGCACTCAGTTGCTGGGCCAGCCAGCAAGGATTTGATGTTTTTCAAGTCAGCGATTCGGTTATTTCGCAGCAAGCGACGATTGAGAATTTGGCACACAATGATCTCGCGGGTATCACTCAGCTTACCAGCTTAGATACCTTACCGGCGGATATCGATGCGGTGATGTTTCGCGTACCGAAAAGCAGTAAAATGCTCACCTGGCAACTTCAGCAACTCGCCAGTGTCACTGATGCGCATACGCTTGTGCTAGCGAGTGCTAAAGCAAAAGAGATCCATACCTCGACCCTTAATCAGTTTGAGCATTGGCTGGGGGCAACAACCACCTCGCTGGCGAAGAAAAAAGCGCGTTTGATTTTTACCACACCGACCAAGCAACCGGGACCGCAGCCGGATCCGGTCAACGATGTCGACGTACCAGAATTCTCGATGCGACTGGCTAACTGGCCCAATGTTTTCTCGGCCAAGAAACTCGACATTGCCGCGTATTTAATGCTGCCGCACATTCCGAGTCAGGCGCATTTAAAACGCATTGTCGATTTAGGCTGCGGTAACGGCGTATTGGCATTACAAGCGGCACGAAATAATCCAGCAGCGTTCATTTATGCGGTCGATGAAAGCCATATGGCCGTCGCCAGCGCAAAACACAATCTGAATCGCCATGATATCGACTCACGCCGTTTTCTCTGTGAGGCCAGAGATTGCCTCACCGGTTTTGAGCATTCAGATATCGATCTTGTGCTCTGTAACCCCCCCTTCCACCAGCAGCAAACTATTACCGACCATATTGCTTGGCAAATGTTTTGTGACGCAAAACGTGTTCTGACCACGAATGGCGAGCTTTTAGTCATTGGCAATCGTCATCTCGGCTATCATACTAAGCTTAAACGTCTTTTTGGTCATGTCACTGTCGTTGCGTCGAATAAAAAATTCGTTATTCTCAAGGCAGTCAATGCCTAATATTAAGAAAAGGAAGCCGAGCCCCATGAAAAAACTGATTATTGCTATCGCTGTATTAGTCCTTGCTGGCTGTTCGACACCCCGTGAGCCACAGCTGACTATCGCCCCCTCTCCGGCGTCATCCAATCAGCAACAAGTCAACAATCTTCCGGTGGTGGTGAAGAGTAAAGACTTACGTACCGCGCAATTCGTTGCGGTTATCGATAGCGGTCGTTCCAATGTCAAACCGCTGCACGCCAGCCAAAACTTGCGTGTGGTATTAGAAGACACGCTGTCTCGTCAACTGTCATCACAAGGGTTTCGAGTGGTTGCCAATGGCCCGGGAGTGTTGCGCCTCGACATTCTCGATGCCTTAGTCCGAGTCAAACACACCGTGTTTAAACATGATATGGAAGCATCGGTCCAATTACAGCTCGTTGCTGAATCCCCAGAGGGTCGCTTTGTTAAACGTTATACCGGGAAATCGACGCAAAGCGGTGTAAGCAGTGCATCACCTGATGATATCGAACTGGCGCTGAATAACTTGCTTGAAGCGGTGTTACAAGACATTGCCAACGACGAGCAATTTCTTGACCATATGAAAGCACACTTTTAAGCATGGTATGTCGTTCGCTTCTCTGGATTCTTGTGCTGGTTATCACGCCAGTGCAAGCCAGTGTCATGGTTAAAGTCGAAACCACCTTGGGTGATTTTGCGGTAAAACTAAACCCGCAAAAAGCGCCTAAAACCGTGGCCAACTTTTTGCGTTATGTTGACGATGGCAGTTATGTCGGGACGCAGTTTCATCGCGTGATCCCACGATTTGTCGTGCAAGGCGGCGGGTTTGATAAAGCCCTGAATCGCCGACCAAGCTACGAGCCGGTAGACAATGAATCATCTAACGGTTTGAAGAATCGGCGAGCGACAATCGCCATGGCACGTACGCAAGAGCCCGACTCCGCCACCCGGCAGTTTTATATCAACATCCGTGATAATGGCTTTTTAGACGCCACGCCCAATAAAGTGGGATATACGGTTTTTGGTCGAGTCGTGGAGGGCTTTAATACGCTCCAAACGATGACCGAGCAACCCACAGTGACCGTCCCGAGCAAACGCATGCAAGATGTACCGCAACAGCCGATTGTTATCACCAATATCTACCGGATGTCCTCTCAATAGCGACAAGTAGGCTAACCACTATGCTGTCATCCAATTTCAAAACGACATTGGCGCCCTACGCCGATCGCCGTTTACTTTTTATTTTCTTAATGGGTTGCTGTAGTGGCTTTCCCTGGGTGTTGATTGGCTCCAACTTAAATGGTTGGTTGGCTGACGAAGGCCTATCACGCACCGCGATTGGTCTATTTGGTTCGGTTTTCGTCCTGTATGCGGTCAACTTTTTATGGGCGCCATTACTCGACCGCATTAAGATCCCTTTTCTATCTCAGCGCTTGGGTCAGCGCCGCAGTTGGATTTTTTCGACTCAAGCTATTATGTTGATTGCCACCTTGGCGTTGTCACAACTTGACTTACAAGGACTTAAAGCGGTCGATCCTTGGCTTACTACCGTGGTGTTATCCTCACTCATCTTTGCGATTGCATTGGCCTCTTCCACCCAGGACATTGCCATTGACGCCTTTCGGATTGATAACTTTGCTGAACATGAGACTGACAAGTTCCCGCTAGCATCCGCGATGTCTGTGATTGGTTGGTGGACCGGCTATTCGGTGCCAGGTTATGTTGGCTTTGTTAACGCCGATGCCATCGGTTGGAATCATGTTTATGTGATCATGGCAGGCTTTATCGGCTTAATGGCATTGGCGACGCTGTATGTGAAAGAACCTGAAAGTGACCGCGAACAGCGCCAAGATGCCGCCACTCGCCACTATTTGGCGCAAGGATACAGTGGCTTGCGTGCGTGGCTGGCGGTCACCGTGGTCGAGCCCTTTGCCGAGTTTTTCCGTCGCAATGGGGTGAAAGTAGCATTAACCCTGTTGCTGTTTGTATTTTTATTCAAACTGGGTGAAGCCTTCCTCGGACGGATGTCGATCGTGTTTTATAAAGATGTCGGCTTTACCAATGAACAAATTGGTTACTACTCCAAACTTGTCGGTTGGGGCCTCACCGTGGTCTACACCCTGATTGGTAGTTATATCAATTTGCGTTTCGGCGTGATTAAAGGGCTGTTTATTGGTGGCGTGGCCATGGCCTCCAGCAACCTGATGTTTGCCTGGCTGGCGATGGTTGGGCCCAACGAGCACCTGCTGCTGGGCGCAATCTTAGTCGATAACTTTACATCAGCGTTTGCAACCATTGCGTTCGTGTCATTCTTAACCTTCTTAACGGGTCGTGCGTTTTCAGCCACTCAGTACGCCCTCTTAGCGTCGTTGGGGAATCTAGGCCGCACCACGGTCGCCTCCTTTAGTGGCATGATGGTGGACTGGTTGGATAGCTGGTCAACATTTTTCGTAATAACCGCTCTGATGGTGATTCCTGGACTGGTCATGCTGATCTATATTGGCAGGCAATTCCGCCAATCCCCGTCACAAAACGATCAAACACCTGAACACTGCCCAGATTCACGTCGCAATTGACCCCACGTATTACAGTGGAGTGCAAATTTTTGCTCTCCACTGTCGTCTAATTATTGACAAAGATCACATAAAAAAACCATGTAAACGATTACAACTTGTCAAAGATCACAATCCATTTGTGTGTCTATATATATTACATTC